>CAMWVA010000122.1 GCA_947177575.1 uncultured Porphyromonadaceae bacterium
GGACGAGAGATTTTCATTCTCTAAAGAGCAGTTCGACTCTGCTATGGGCTACAAAATAAAAACAGACAGACAAAAGAAATCATTCTCTAAAAGATGGCAAATCATAAATCATCATTAAAAAGAATTCGCCAGGCCGAAAAGCGCAGACTTGAGAACCGCTATTGGGCCAAGACAGCCCGTAATGCTGTGCGTCGTGTGCGCAAGATGACTGATAAGACTGAAGCTACAGCCGCCTATAATAAGGTGAGCCAGCTGCTTCAGCGCCTCGGACGTAAGAACGTCATCTCTAAGAACAAGGCTTCTAACCTCTGCAGCGGCCTTGCAAAGCACATTAACAAACTCGCCTGATAAAAGCGAAAATATAAAGCCGGCGGCATGAACGCCTTAAGGAAGGTTCAGCCCGGTTTCTGTTGGCCCATTCGTCTATCGGTTAGGACGAGAGATTTTCATTCTCTAAAGAGCAGTTCGACTCTGCTATGGGCTACCCGTCAGCCCTCTCCCACAACGACAAAATGACTCCGAAGCGGTCGACTTGATATAATACAAGCCGACCGCTTCCTGCATTTTTTCTACCCTCAAATCCCAATTCCAACTATGAAACTCGCTCAACTCGCCAACACGGTCTTTGACCGTGCCGTAGCCGACTATCACGTAGCCGACAATGTGGACACCACTCTCACCAACCCCTATCCCGCTAACTCGTTAGAGGCTATGCTCTACGGTAAGAACTGGATTGATGCCGTGCAGTGGCACCTTGAGGACATAGTGCGTGACCCGGATATAGACCCGACCGAAGCTTTAGCTATAAAACGCCGTATAGACCGATCGAATCAGGAACGTACCGATATGGTGGAAGAACTTGATTCCTATTTCCGCACACGTTTCAAGGACGTAGCTGTAAGTCCGGAAGCAACTATAAACACCGAATCTCCGGCATGGGCGCTCGACCGTCTGTCGATACTGGCCCTCAAGATATGGCACATGCGCGAACAGGCCGACCGTCCTGACGCCTCGCCCGAGCATAAGGCTGCCTGCCGAGCAAAACTCGCTGTGCTCGAAGAACAGCGTACTGACCTTACGACAGCCATTGACCAGCTGCTCGACGATATAGCCGAAGGCCGTAAATACATGAAGGTGTACCGCCAGATGAAAATGTATAACGACCCGGCTACCAACCCCGTGCTCTATGGCAAAAAGTAAGAAGCCGGTCAGCGTACTGCTGACCCGCTTCTCGGCCTTGGGCGATGTGGCCATGACTGTGCCGGCTGTGTATGATGCCTGTCTTGCTAATCCGGATGTACATTTCATCTTTGTTACCCGTCCGGCTCCGGCAAAGGTATTCGTTAATCCTCCGGATAATCTTACAGTCGAAAGTATAGATCTCAGCTGCTATAAAGGACCTGTAGGAATATGGCGTCTGACACGGCAACTGATAAAGAAATACGGTGTCGATACTTACGTAGATCTTCACGATGTGCTACGCACACGGATTATGAGGGCTGCCGCCCGTATGTACGGACTCCGGGTGAGCCGGCTCGATAAACTGCGTCGCCAACGCCATGAGTTGGTATCAGGACGCAATCGTAGCCCGCTTACTCCTACTGTAACACGTTATGCAGATGCTATCGAGAATGTCGGGCTACAACGTGGCTCGGGATTTGTATCTATCTACGGAGGCCTCAAGGCCGACCCTGCACTTTTTGCTACTGTGACATCTTCGCGTCCTCACGACGAGATATGGATAGCAATGGCTCCTTTCGCCGCTCATGCCGGCAAAAAGCTACCGCTGCCCATGCTCAGAGAAGTAGCGGCAAGATTGTTAAAACGGCCTGGAGTCAGAATATTCGTCATGGGTTTCGGACCTGAAGAAAGCAGTGTCATCGATAGTATCGCTCCGGAATATAACGGAACCCGTCTGCTGAATATGGCTGCTGTCAAAGCCGGTATCGCTGCCGAACTTGCTCTTATGAGTCATTGTAATGTCATGCTTACTGCAGACTCAGCCAATATGCACCTTGCTTCACTTGCCGGCCTGCCGGCTGTAAGCGTATGGGGAGCCACTCACCCGGCTGCCGGATTTTTAGGTTACGGCCAGCGCCTGTCAGACTGTGTACAGCTCGACATGGCCTGTCGTCCCTGTTCAATCTACGGTAACCGTCCCTGCCGTCACCCTGACGGCGACACCGTTTATCCATGCCTGAACCATATTACAGCCGACCGGGTGCTCGAACGCCTCGATGCGGTGCTGCAACGAAATAAAAACACGAGCCCACCAAACCAACAATGAAACTGACACAACATCTACGCACAGGCCGGCTGGCGGCCGTTATGGGTGCCGTCCTTGTGGCCGGCTCACTGACAGCAGCCACATGGCCAGAACGACTGAGTCCACGCGCCGCCGGCTATTGCGAACGGGCCATGCTGATGGTAAAGAGCGGCAATTATCAGGGAGTCATCGACCAGCTGCGCCATCTCGTCACACAGCAGGTGGAACTCACCGAAGCTGAAGCCACAGAATGTTCATATCTGTTAGCTAAAGCTCTTTATGAAACCGGCGACGCTGACTGCATAAGTCTGCTGCATGAATTCGCAGCCACACACCCGGCCTCACCGTTAGCTCTCAATGCCCGTCTTGCCGAAGCAGACTATTACTATTTCGACAACGAGTATGCCGCTGCTCTCGAACTTTATGACGATATCGATTTCTCACGTCTTGACGCCTCACAATTCCCTGTGTACACTTATCGTAAAGGTCTGTGTCAGGTTAAACGCGGCTTGTATGACGAAAGTGTGCCGGCTTTCACACGTTTACTTGATTATAGCCAGTATCGCGAAGTAGCACGCTATTATTTAGCTTATATTGACTATGTACACGGTGACTACGATAAAGCCTACGATGCCTTTGCCTCATTAGGCGACGAAATTTCCGATGCACCCGATATACAGACTTCCGATGCCACATCGGCCAGACGTCAGGGACGTCGGCGCGGTAACGGCAACAGTGCGGCTATGGCACGGCGTGGCCACTATACAAGCGACGGGTTGGAACCGGGTTACTATATGACTCAGATAGAATTTGCTCGCGGACAATATCAGACTGTCATAGATCATGGCCGTAGCTTGCTTGAACGCCGGCAGGTAGCTGAGTTAGTGCCCGGTACCGAGCGTGTCATAGGCCTGAGTTACTATAAACTCGGTGAGTATGACCCTGCACGTCAGTATCTGGAGAACTATGTGGAGCACACCGGTTCGTCTGCAACCGATGATGCGCGTTATGCTCTTGCAGTCATCGACTATAAAGAAGGACGATATACACAGGCGGCTGAAGCCTTCACACCGCTCACAGACCTTGAGAATGACCTCGGACAGAGTGCTTATTTGTATCTCGGTCAGTGTGCAGCTGCACAAGGCGATAGTAATGCCGCCGCCATAGCTTTTGAAAAAGCTACCCGTATGAGCTATGACCGTAATGTCAGTGAAGCTGCCTTATATAATTATGTGGCTTCGCGCACACATGGCGGTCAGATACCTTTCTCTTCGTCTGTCGAACTGCTCGAAAATTTTCTTAAGCGTTATCCTAATTCGGAATATGCTCCGCGTGTTGAAGAATTTCTTGCCACAGCTTATTACAACGAACGGGATTACCGACGTGCTCTCAGCAGTATAGAACATATTAAGAAGCCTTCGGCTTCAGTGTTGGCAGCTAAACAGAAAGTCCTGTTTGAGTTAGGTGTCGAAGAACTGTCAAACGGCAATGCAGCCTCGGCTGCCGGTTATCTGCGTCAGGCTGCTGACTCAAAGAGCGATGCCGCCATAGCTACTGACGCCGCATTGTGGCTCGGTGATGCACTTTACGCTACAGGTGACTACCGAGGAGCCGAAAACTCTTACCGCCGTTATCTTAACGGACGAGGTAACGCTGATAACAAAGCTTTAGCCCGTTATGACCTTGCATACGCTCTCTACCGGCAGGAGAAATTTGCTGAAGCAGCACGGCAGTTCCGTGAATCAGCCTCCGATAAATCATTACCTGAAGCACAGCGTACGGACGCTATGGTCCGTCTTGCTGACTGTCTGTATTATACAGGTGATTATCGTGGTGCCACTGATCAGTACACACGTGCAATCGACAGTAATGCACAGACGGCCGATTACGCCATGTTCCGACGTGCGATAATGTACGGTCATGCCGGTGACATAAATCGCAAACTAAGTGAACTCAGTCTGTTAGCACAGCAGTATCCCGGTTCACGCTGGTTGCCCGATGCTATCCTCGAACAGGGTGAGACGTATGCAGCCCTCGGACAGACATCAAAAGCTGCCGAGACGTTCGCCCGTCTTGACCGTGATTACAGTAACACACCGCAGAATCGTCAGGGTATGCTGCAGATGGCCATAGCTTATATGAAGGAAGGTCGTACTGCTGAAGCTGAGGAAGCTTACCGTCGTGTCATTTCCACATGGCCTACAAGTCAGGAAGCATCATTGGCTAACGAAGACCTACGTCGCCATTACGCTGCCAAAGGAGAACTTACTGAATATGCCGAGTACCTTGCCGGTATCGACGGTGCTCCCCGCCTTGATCCTGACCAGATGGAACGGTTGGCTTTCGATGCTGCCGAGAGTGCTTTGGCTGACAACGTGAAAGCCACGGCAGGTCTCGAACGCTATGTGGAGCAGTATCCTGACGGACAGAATTTAGCACAGGCACTTTATGACCTTGCCGAAGCCGAACAGGAGAACGGACTTTACACACGTGCAATCGATCATGTAGACATGCTGTTGGAGCGTCGTGCCGACTCGCGGCAAGTGCCCGGTGCCCTTCTGCTGAAAGCGAATATAATGGCAGACCGTCTCGGAGCTCCGCGTGCCGAAATAGCTGAAGTCTACCGTCAGCTTGAACGTCGTGGCGGTGCCGATTTTGCACCGGAGGCATACGCCGGTATAATGCGCTATAGTGATGAGCCGGCCGAACGTATGGCATACGCTCAGCGTGTACGTCAGACCGGTGGCCTAAGTGCTGACCAGATGGATGAGGCTCTTTATTTTGAGGCTGAAGGTATGATGGATTCCGGGCGTGCTGCCGATGGAGCTGCAATATACGAACGTCTTGCCGCTAATCCGATGAGTGAGAGCGGTGCGAAAGCTGCCGTTACCTTAGGTGAGTATTGGCTGAAGGAAGGACAACCTGCTAAGGCAGAAAAAGTACTGACTGCCTTTACTGACGCCGGCACTCCGCATCAGTACTGGCTGGCACGTGGATTCATAGCTCTTGCCGATAGCTACCACGCACAGAAGAAAACATATCTGGGTATAGAATACCTCAAGAGTCTGCAAGAGAACTATCCAGGCGATGATCTTGACATACATGACATGATAGCGCAACGACTTAAAGCATGGAAATGATGAAAACCACTCTTATGGCCGCCGGAATCGCTCTGGCTGCCGCCATACCTACGGGCGCAAACGCCCAGCTGCACGAGTCGGTGAGCGTCGACGGTACATACGTGCCCGACATCATCATGCTCGATCGTCTTTCGGCCTTCCCTTCACGTGTGGCACTGACTATGACGTCTACTCCTTTGCCATACGATCTGAACGGTGTGCCGGCATCATTCATACCTTCACTGCCGGCAATGCCTGCTACCGGATGGCGTAACACACGGACACTTCCGACAACACGTGGCTATATAGACTTAGGTGCCGGATCATGGCTTAATTCGACATTGAGTGCCGGCTACCGCATAGTCGATACGCCTGACTGCAAAGCCGGAATACGCCTGCAACACAACTCCACTTCGCTTTGGCGTCCTCGTATTTCGGAGGTTACCGAAGATATACATCGCAAACGCTATGACGAGAATGTGGGTGTTTATCTGACCGAGCGTTTTAGTGACTACGGAACTCTTGAAGCAGCTCTTGACTGGCATTACGGCTATTTCAATTACTATGGATACCGTCCTGTAGCCGCCTTTACCGACATAGAAAAGGCTCCGACACAGACGCTCAATGATGTTTCGCTGCGTCTCGGCTGGAATTCGCGTCCGCAATCCGACGCTCTGCAATGGCATGCCAGTGCAGATATGCGTCATTTCGCCTATCGGGCTCTGCCGTTACCGGTGAGTGACAGTTTTGCACAGTCTCTACAGATAGCTGACGGCTATGAAGAATTTAAAGGAGATCGCGAAACGCACGTACAGGTACGTGGCGGTGTAGCTATGCCTTGGGACGAAGATACATCAACGGCTGCTCTTGACGCAAGATTTGATGTAGTCGGTTACGCCGGCCGTGAGGCAATCGAATTGCCGTTAGTCGGAATAGCTGCTTCACCCGATACATACGCTATGCTGACCTTAAGTCCTTGGTATCGCTTCAGTCGCGGGTTACTGCATATTAAAGCAGGTCTTGATATAGACCTTACTTTTAATGCTGACGGGTCAGAACCGGATAGCCATTATTCACTGGTACATGTAGCTCCGGCCATAATGCTTGACTGGCGCAGCAATGCCGTGGGGCTTTATGCTCATCTGACTGGAGGCTCGCAGCTACAGACTCTCGCTTCTGGTTATGAACTCGACTACTATCAGTTGCCGGCTGTTGTCAGCACGCAGCCTGTGCACACACCGCTTGATGCCCGTGTCGGTATGTTGTTCGGACCTTTCTCCGGTTTCTCGGCCGGAGCTGAAGTAGCATATCGTATTGACCGTCATCGCCGTGATGGTGGCTGGTACCAGATAATACTAAATCAGGGTGTCATACCTGTAGCCGGTCTTGATACCGAGGGACGTGTTCCTTATCTCGGAACAACTATGGCCGAAATGACAGTAAAGGGTATCAGTGCCGGAATTGACCTTGCCTATAACGGTGGTGATGCGTTTAGTGCCCGGGGCCAGGTCCGCTATCAGCCGCAGAAGGGAACTACAGGTTATTTCAACGGTCTTGACCGTCCGCGTATAACGGCCCGTGTCGAAGCTGAAGTCAATCCGTGGAGTACACTTCACTTAGGATTACAGTATGACTATCGTGGTGTGCGCAACATTTATTCGCTTTATCCCGAGCCTTCCAATACCTCCGCTGGCACGACAGTAATTATTAATAATGTCGAACGTAAGCCGGCCGCAATGCGTCTGTCCGATATCACTGAGTTGAGTTTTAAGGCGCGTTATGCTGTTACTCCTGCCGTTAGTATATGGTTGCAGGCTGATAATCTGCTTAATCGCCGACATATTATTCTGCCGGGTCTTCCTACTGAAGGTATAAGCGTGGCAGGCGGTCTGCAGTGGTTATTCTGAGATACTGAAACCGATAAAACAAAATCGCCTCCGGCAAGGTTAGATAGATAAACAGGGGAGACGTCATTGACGTCTCCCTCTCAGACATTGATTAAAAATTAGCTTACCAATAAAAGCCAGTTTATTATGAGTCAGCCTAAATTGACATTAACATATCTCAACGAGGACGACCGGGTATATGGCCTGGCCGGAATGGCTATATCACTCGCTGCTCTCAACGCTCTTGACCGTGTGGCCGAAGTGTCGCTTGACAGTGACGGGCCTATGGTGTCTTTCTCTCACGCCTACTATTTCTCCGGTTCGCCGTCAATATCTCCCAAATCAACGTGGGACAATCTGGTACAGAATTTTCATATCACCTCGGCTATGGTGATTTCAAATGTACTGGCCCGCTCGTTGGTACGCCTGCACAGTGAGGTGCCTGCCGAACTGTTAGGCGAGATACGTCATCAGATGGATGCCGAAGGTCAGGACACCTGTTCGCTTGAGCCCGACGAGATAGCAGCTCTATATGACAAGACGTTGCGTTATTCACGCCGCATTTTCAACAATCCTCGTCTGCATCCGGCTATCAACGCTTTTGCACGTACTCTGGCACGCCGCCGTGTCATGTCAGGTATGGAACTACGTGATGAGCTGCACCAATTGCAACTCATCTGAATATCCTTGTTTCAGTGACCTGTAATTCCAATAGGTAATCAGCAACACCTCCCTATCATGAATACAAAACTTATTGCTTCTCTCTTTGGCGCCGCTATGATAGCCGGTGCTATGACTTCGTGTGAAGACGGCAACGTCAAAAAACTCAAGACCGATGTGGCTCTTGTCAATGCTTCAGCTCCGTTGTCTGCAGGCGTTATGGGCAACTTCTCAAAAATAGTGTATGATGCCGATAATAATACTGTCGATTTCAAATTACAATACACTGATGCAAGTATAGATTCGGCCTTTGCTGTAAATCATACCGAGCTTTGCCGTCCTCTTTTGAAGTTAGCTCTCAATCGTGGTGAGCAGGCTGAGGTGCTGCGTCAGATGAGTCTGGCTGATGCTACCGCACGTATAAGCTACGGTAACAGTGAACTTATGACAATACCGGCCGACACTATAAAAGCTATGTTGGCTGCTCCGCTTACAGGTCGTGAGGCCGATATGACTGAACTGAGCGGTTATGCTGCTCTTTTCACCAGCCGTTGTCCGCAGACTGTAACTACCGGTGCTGAGCTTACCGGTGTGACTCTTAATGACAGTGTTATGGTCTATCAGGTCAGCATGGATGGTAAACAGCTCAGTGCCGCACGCCTTAAGAACACAATAGCTGAAATGCGTCATACTCTCTGGAATGCTATGAAGGCCGAGGCTGCCACTGCCCAAGGCCGTGAGTATTATAAACTTCTCTTTGACAACAACCTTGGTGTCGAGTACCGTTTTGCAGGTCAAAACGGTGAACCTATGAAGCTTATCTTCCCTTACAAGGAAATATACTTCCTCAGCAAGTAATCCACAGATTGTATAATCCTTTTAACAGGAGGCTGTTGCAAAATACCATCTTCGTAGGGACATACCTTTGGTATGTTGGTATAAATAATTGATTATCAATTTAATATATCACCTACATGTCCTTATAAGTATTATATCATTGAGTTTTGCAACAGCCTCTATATTTTATATTAGCACTGATAAGTTTTAACAACTTATTTAAACGACAATAGCCATTTTGCGAGGGGAAGAATATTAATTGTCAAGTCGGAGGTTTCAATAGTCTGTTCTTCTGAATAGGTAACAATTTCAGCTTCTTTAAGTCCGTAGAATCTGTGAAACGTAGTAAGAGCTCTTATTTCTCGCTGAAGTGTCTCAGGATCTTTTATACTGTAACATGCCTGAATTCCCTTTCTTAACATAGGCAGATAAAAATCTATTTCTACTTCTTTATTGTAAAAATACACTTTATATCTCTCATCTTCCGTACTTTGTCTATACAGAGTAATGGCACATAAATTCTCCATTAAAGCTGTCTCACTATTTGTTAGGAAGATATTAAGTAGTCCGTTATCAATAAAATAGTGTTTTCTTACAGTATTACGTTCTACGAATTTAGATGCGTAGTTCTCCAGCGAGAATAAAAGACAGGCATCTCTGCAATAGCTTATATAATCTGTGATTGATGCAACATTAGTTGATTGACCGGTTGCCTTTACCATAGCAGCGAGCCGATTGAATGAAGTAGGATTCTTGATATTTTCAGCTAACCGTAGTACAGCAAGTCTCATAGCCTGTTCGTTTTTGATACTGTTACGCTGAATAATGTCTCCCAGAATGATTTTTTCATATAGTTCGTTGAGCCAGCGTCTTTTATTGACAAATAACAACAATTCAGGAAATCCTCCCCATTGAAAATATGTATGTAGTTGACGTTCTATTTCACCACGTTTCTTACCATACATCAAATCCTTGTCTGTCTCAATCCCATTAGCATAAAGAAATTCTCTGAAGGAGTAAGGAAATACATATTGTTCAATATACCGGGCGCCTAATATAGTGGCAATGTCTTTACTAAGCATTTTGGCATTGCTGCCGGTTATGTAAACCATATATTTCTGATTTGCCAGTCTGCGTGCGAAATGTTCCCAGCCCTCTACATTTTGTATTTCATCAAGAAATAAAATCGGTTTTGACTCGTATAATGAGTTATAAGCCTTTAGGATAGAATCAAAGTCTGAAGCTTTAAAATCAATCAGTCGTTCATCATCAAAATTGATGAAAAGCATTTCCTCCAACTTATGTCCTTCTTCAATCAGTTTTAGAGCTCGAAGGTATAACATATATGATTTCCCTGCCTGACGGATACCCACAAACACATATCTTGCACGAGGTTCTAAAGACATTATTCTTTGTGTAGGAGAAATATCAGTTAGAAGCTCCTGACCTTCAATAATAATTGATTTTAAAGTTTCAATATCCATAATTTACCTATATCTTATATCTTATCGTTAAATATTTCAGCGGATGCTGTACTGTCAGAGGACAAAGATACAATTTTATTTACTTGTAATAAATAAAAAATGACAGATTTGTTTATT
>CAMWVA010000123.1 GCA_947177575.1 uncultured Porphyromonadaceae bacterium
TCGCTGAAGCCATCGGCTACCGCTCCCTCGACCGCAGCAACTACACCCAGCCCTTCTGACACCGCTTCAAACCCTCTCACCTTTCGACAAACCTCTCTCACCTTGCAACATATCTTTTCACCTTTCGACAAACCTCTTTCAGATGGAAACTCCTTTTAGGAGGGGACTGTTAGGAGGAGACTGCTTTCAGATGGAGACGGCTTCCGAAGGGGAAGTGCTTTCGGATGAAAGGCCATCTTTTCTTAGTGCTTTCTTATTCTTTCAGAATAAGGGGGCTGGAGGCGGAGCCGGTTTGTCGGTAGGTGAAAAAGCCAAAAGAATTTTATCAGACTAAAGTATATTAATAAAGTATATTAATTATGTGCGCCTCAAAGATTAAGCCTTTTAAAGAGACTGGAGAGCATTCCTATCATAGGAGAGCCTTCTCTCATGATTATTTTGCTCCGTTCATTTACCATATCATCATTAAGAAAGCTAAGAAGTGCGAAAGCTTCGGCTCTGTTGAGGGAGATGCCCGCATTGCTCCTGGTAGTCCCGGCTGCATAAGAATTGTGGAGTCTGTACTTGGAAAAATCATAGCTAAATCAATTCTTCATCTTTCATACGAATATCCAATTCTTAAACTTTATCAATTTTGTGTGATGCCGGACCATATCCATCTACTTATACAAGTTCTATACCGGTCTGATAAGCATCTGGATTTTTATGTTGAAAGCCTGAAAACAAGGATAGCGGCTAAATATTCTGAAAAGAAAGGAGAAGTTGTCAATAATGAAGTAGTCTTTGAACCGGGTTATTGCGACAAACCATTATATGATAATCGTTCTCTTGACGGCCTTTTTCGTTATATCAGGGAAAATCCGCATAGATTGGGCATTAGATTACAATTTCCCCAGTTTTTTAGGACAGTGAGAAACTTTAAAATCGGTAATAACAACTACCAAGCCTACGGAAATCTGTTCCTTTTGCGCAATCCGGATAAAGAAGCCGTTAGAATCAGTCGGAAATTCACTCCGGAAGAAAAGCTGAAGAAACGGGGTAAATGGCTTTCTGACGTTTCTAAAGGTACAGTCCTGGTTTCTCCCTTTATCTCTCGGGAAGAAAAAGAAATACGAACTGAAGCCGACTCACTTGGTGGCAAGATAATTTTGATTGTTCCAGAAGCTTTCGGTGAGCGTTATAAACCTGCCAAACATGACTTCGACCTCTGTTGTGAAGGCAGAATAGTTATTATTTCCTTAGGTCTTCCGCCAAAGTCAGACTTAACTCGTGAGGTCTGCCTAAAGATGAATGAACTGGCACAATTAATCTCCTCACTTTAATTTTAACTTCTATCCCAGGAGAAATAGAAGCTGTTGATGTTTGAATGTAAAATAGCGTCCCTGTCGCGACAGGGACGCTATTTTATGTTTGGGGGTGAAAAATAGGGAAGAATCCTTACTATCAGGGTTTGTATTTCTTGAAGATAATCGAAGCATTGTGACCTCCGAAACCGAAGGTGTTGCTAAGAACAGCGTTAATGTCGCGTTTCTGAGCCTTGTTGAAGGTGAAGTTCAGATCGTAGTCTACATCGGGATCGTTGTCGCCTTCCTCGTGGTTGATTGTGGGCGGTACGATACCGTCATTTATAGCTTTGATGCTGAACAGAGCTTCGATAGCACCTGCAGCACCTAAGAGGTGACCGGTCATCGACTTTGTAGAGCTCAGATTCATCTTGTAGGCATGATCGCCGAATACCTGCTTGATAGCAGCTGCTTCACTGCGGTCGCCCACAGGAGTTGAAGTACCGTGCAGGTTGATATAATCTATATCTTCGGGCACCATACCGGCATCTTTGAGAGCATTCTCCATTACCAAACGTGCTCCCAATCCTTCAGGATGGGTAGCAGTGATGTGGTAAGCATCAGCACTCAGACCACCGCCTGCAACTTCGGCATAGATGTGTGCGCCACGTGCCAGTGCGTGTTCGAGTTCTTCGAGTACCAGTGCGCCGGCACCTTCGCCGATAACGAAACCGTCGCGGCTACCGCTGAAAGGACGTGAAGCACCTTTAGGATCGTCGTTACGGGTAGACAAGGCTTTCATCGAATTAAAGCCGCCTACACCGGCAGGGAAGATAGCAGCTTCGGCACCGCCGGCCACTATGGCATCAGCCATACCGAGGCGGATATAGTTGAATGCATCAATAAGAGCATTGTTCGATGAAGCACACGCTGAAACAGTGGCGAAGTTAGGACCACGAAAACCGTGGTCAATCGAAATCTGACCGGCGGCGATATCCGCAATCATCTTAGGAATGAAGAAAGGGTTGTATTTAGGGCCCTGCTCCGCTCCATTTACGGCAAAATAGCCGGCTTCCTCCTCGAAAGTGTGGAGACCGCCGATACCTGCGGCGAAGATGACGCCGACACGGTCTTTGTTGACGTTCTCGTTCTCCAGTCCGGCATCCTCAATAGCTTGATTAGCAGCTACGAGGGCATACATGGCATAAAGATCGAGAGTTCTTGCTTTTTTTCTGTCGAAATGCTTCGAAGGGTCGAAATCCTTCAGTTCACAAGCGAACTGAGTCTTGAACTTCGACGAATCGAAATGAGTGATCGGACCCGCACCGCTCACGCCGTTGACAGCGTTCTCCCAGGCAGTGTCAACGTCATTGCCTATAGGAGTGAGCGCACCGAGGCCGGTGACTACAACTCTTTTTAATTCCATATTCTCGGTTTGGGGTTGATTGCTTCGGTTGTGGTTTTTACTTGCTGTGCTCCTCGATGTAGGCGATAGCGTCACCTACAGATACGATCTTCTCAGCGTCCTCGTCGGGTATTGTGATACCAAACTCCTTCTCGAACTCCATGATCAGCTCTACGGTGTCGAGTGAGTCAGCGCCAAGGTCCTTGCTGAACTCTGCGGTGGGAGTAACTTCGTTCTCGTCTACAGTCAGCTTATCAACGATGATAGCTTTTACTCTCGAATCAATGTCAGACATATTTTAGTCGATTTAAATTGTTGTATATTGTTTTCGCTAAATTTCAGGCTGCAAAGTAAGTCAAAAATTTTCTATTATCGAAATTTTTACAACTTTATTGCACACTTTTTTTAATCTTGTGCATAAAAAGGCCTCTTTCAGCCTTCTCAAAGAGGTTGAAAGAGGTCTTTTTCCGTATTTCTGGCTTGTGTATATTTACCGGTCCGTTATTATTTCACTTCCCAGCTTTCACTGGTACGTAGTATCATGTCACGCAGATTTGCGTAATTTTTACGGTGCTTAACCTCATCGACCTGGCGCGATACAGCCTGATCGTAGGTCTCTGTGTTAACATCGCGTATTACGCCTATAGCCATAGGAAGACGATGACCGTCCATCATAGCAAGCTGCATCTGCAGATAATAATCTTCGGAGTGAGCGTCGTGTACAAGAACATCATCCATTGTGTAGCCGTCTTCACCTACTACCACTGCTTTCAGGCCGAAACCATCCTGTACAATACCTTTTTCATTATTCTTACCGAAGAGCATTTTCTCGCCATGACGAAGATGTATAGTGTGGTCAGCACGCTGTTCCTTGTCGCTCATGAAAGAGTGTATGCCGTTGTTGAAGATGACACAGTTCTGCAGCACTTCCACTACTGATGCACCTTTATGACGTGCAGCTGCTACCATTACTTCCTGTGTGGTGTCGAGAGCGATATCAAAGCTGCGGGCAAAGAAGTTGCCGCGTGCACCGAAGCATAGCTCTGCCGGTACGAAGGGGTCTTCGGTAGTGCCGTAAGGACTCGATTTAGACACTGTACCACGCTCCGAAGTAGGAGAGTACTGACCTTTGGTCAGACCGTATATCTTATTATTGAAGAGCAGTATGTTGATGTCAATGTTACGGCGCAGAGCGTGTATGAAGTGGTTACCACCTATAGCGAGACCGTCACCGTCACCTGAAATCTGCCATACTGTCAGGTCAGGACGTGCGGTCTTGACGCCTGTAGCTATTGCGGCAGCGCGACCGTGAATGGTGTGCATACCATAAGTATTCATATAGTAAGGCAGACGTGAGCTACAGCCTATACCGCTGACTACGACTGTATCCTTAGGAGCCACACCCAGACGGGCCATGGCCTTGTGCAGCACGTTGAGTATAGCATGATCACCGCAGCCGGGACACCAGCGTGCTGTCTGGCTGTTTTTGTAGTCGGCCGCTGTATACTGGGGATTATTTGTCTGTTCGGTTGCCATTGTCTTATGCCTTGAGATGATTCTTGACTCCTTCCACTATCTCACTCACCATGAAGGGCTGACCCTCCACCTTATTTATGCGCAGTATTTCCTTGCCGGGCAGGTGCATCTGAAGATAGTCTGCAAACATACCGGTGTTGAGCTCGGCCACGATGATATTCTTGTAACCGCGCAGCATCTCCAGAGCGTTCTTTGGCAGAGGATTAATATAACGGAACTGTGCGAAAGCCACCGGTGTGCCACTGGCGTTGAGTTCTTCGGTAGCTGTGAAGAGGTGACCGTAGGTACCTCCCCAGCCTACAAGGATAGTATCGGATGAGGTATCACCAGCAACATTGATTTCAGGTATGCTGTCGGCTATACGAGCTATTTTTTCGCGACGTGTCTTTACCATAAGCTCATGGTTAGCACCGTCAGTAGAGATAACCGATGTCTTGTAGTCCTTCTCCAGACCGCCTACGCGATGCATAGCCTTGTCAAGACCGGGTATAGCCCAGTAGCGTACCAAAGACTCCTCATCACGGTCGAACGGACGCCAACCTTTCTCCAGCATTTCAGGAGTTACGTAGTTGGGATGTATCTCAGGATAATCACTCTCTTCAGGCACACGCCATGCCGACGAACCGTTGGCTATGAAAGCATCGGTAAGCAGAATAACCGGTGTCATGTGTTCGATAGCTATACGAGCGGCCTCGAAAGCCATTGTAAAGCAATCTGTCGGACTTGCAGCAGCTACAACGCACAGAGGTGACTCACCGTTGCGGCCATAAAGAGCTTGCATGAGGTCAGTCTGTTCGGTTTTAGTGGGAAGGCCGGTTGACGGACCGCCACGCTGCACATCGATAAGAACTAAAGGAAGTTCAGCCATTACAGCCAGACCGAGAGCCTCACCCTTAAGTGCCAGACCCGGGCCCGAGGTTGATGTTACAGCTAAATGTCCGGCATAGCTTGCGCCTATGGCTGAACAGATACCTGCTATCTCGTCTTCCATCTGACATGCTTTCACACCGAGGTCTTTGCGCTTAGCCAACTCATGCAGTATGTCGGTAGCCGGAGTGATAGGGTATGAGCCTAAGAACAACGGACGACCGCTCTTCTCCGAAGCCATAATAAGACCCCATGCTGTAGCTGTGTTACCGTTTACGTCAACGTATGTACCGGGTTCGGCCTGTGCTGTCTCTATACGGTAAGTGGGCATCGAGCTGTGAGTGTTATGGCCGTAATCCCAACCAGCCTGTACTACCTTAGCGTTAGCCTCGTAGATAGCAGGTTTCTTGGCGAATTTGGCTTGCAGTTTGTGCAGTACGCTCTCTACCGGACGGTCAAAGAGCCAGCACACGATACCAAGTGCCAACATATTCTTGCACTTGGCTATGGCTTTTGCGTCCATTCCGCTGTCAGCCAAAGTGCTTTTGAGCAGAGTACTCATAGGCACGAGCATGACACGTTTGGTATCTATACCAAGTTCGGCTATAGGATCATCTGTCTTATATTCAGCTTTCTTAAGGTCAGCGGGACGGAACGAATCGGAATCACAGATAATAATACCTGTAGGCTTGAGATGCTTCAGGTTGGTTTTAAGAGCGGCAGGATTCATAGCCACCAGTACGTCAGCGGCGTCACCGGGTGTATGTACTCCCTTACCGATACTTACCTGAAATCCTGACACACCGCTCAGCGAGCCTTGCGGAGCACGTATCTCAGCCGGATAGTCAGGGAAAGTGGAGATCTCGTTGCCTTCGCCGGCTGATACGTTCGAGAAGATGTTGCCTGCAAGCTGCATTCCATCGCCCGAATCGCCCGAGAATCTTACCACTACCTTGTCGAGTGTTTTGATGTTGGTTGTCTGTAGCATTGATTTAAGGATATGATATGAGTGTTTTGGTATCTCTCTGCAAGCTGTACTCTGCGGACTACCTGTAAAGACCATGCGGCCCGCAGAGTACATGTTGTGGCTGCAAAGTTAACAATTTATTCTTATAGTGTATTTCATATAGTATATTTAGTGCTGACTATATTTCATTTTATCAGCGCACAATCACTTTGGCGTGATGACGTCCCGGAGTTACTACTACATATACACCGGGATTCAGATCTGTGCTGCCCACACGACGTCCGTTGAGGTCGAATACGATACTTCCGGCAGGTGCAGTTATATCATGTCCTGTAACATAAATCTCGGGCTGTATGCCAAAGCCTTGTACATGTCCTGTGGGGTCTGTGAGACGATATAGACTTACACCCTCCTGATTACTTGTATAGTTGACGAAACGCGGTGAGCTCTGGTTATACTGCAGACGTCCGAAACTCTCGCCATAATCTATCACAGCTACGCCGTCCTCATCTATATTGATATTGGCGGCAAGTCCGTTTTCCGATAGACGTAGGGCTTTAGCTGCAGTCGGCTCTATACAACCCTGAAGTTCGCCGTAAATGTCACTTACCTGCAACACATAGCCGTCACCATTGTCAAGCAGACGTACTATACCTGTGCCTTCAGGCAAAGAATAAATGCGCCCCTGGCTGTCGGGAGTTACACTGCCGGCTACAGGCATTACTTTACCACCGTTGTTATTATCACCCATAACAGCCAAAGAGGTTGCTGCAACTACTATATAGGTATCCTCCGTTGTCAGTTCTGTGTTAGAAGCTGTAAGAGTCCACTCAGCTTTAGTGAGGTCAGTCAGCTGCGGATCTTTAGCTGTAAGAGTCAGAGTCGACAGACCGCTGTAATATTCACGTCCGTCTGTTTCAGCTACGGCGTATGCTGAGATAAGAAGCTGTTGTCCGTTAGCTTCTGCTGCCGGGACATCGACAATACCTCCCTGACAAAGAGTGTAGTCACCTCCGTCAACTGATACGTAAACATCACCTGCCGTACCTCCTACGTGTATGGCTGTTGCATTCCACCAGCGTGTGGTATATGTGTTAACTGCTACCAGTTCACAGTTTTCAAATACAGGAGCTGCCGGACGGTCAACAATTGTCGGATTCTGCACGTCGTAATAACTGAAAGGCACTTCCGAACGGCTACCCCATATATAATCGGCAAGGTCAGGTATATCAATAAAAGGATTACGATTGCCCTGTATAGCATATACAGCCTCGTTACGTGCCTGCTCGCGTGAGTCTACGGGGTCAGCTTCCGCCCACTGCAGAAGCAGGTCGTATGCCCATGGCCGCAATGTCGGATACGCTGTACCATCGTACATATAATTCTTATCAGTCTCTTCCAGCCAGGGTATATCATCATAGATGGTAAATACATAGAAATAAGCACGGGCAAAGTCACCTTTGTATTCATCGGCCGGCTCAAATACTATATCGGAACCGCCTCCCTGTCCTGCTACCGGAGCGCCTATGCTTGTGATACCGTTGGTCCATGTAGGTTTTCCGTCTATCTGTCCTAAAGGATGATTACTCTTGCGGTTGTTGGCATCTGCATTCGACGGATTGAGATGATAAAGGTCTTTGTAGGCATCATTTTTTATACCGCCCCACCATGAGTTTGGTACACTGTGTTCGATATTCATACCTGCGTGACCTGAAGCCACCCATACTATGACGTTGCTATACATATCGAACCATGCCTCGCGTCCGTCGACGATACGTATATCAGTAGTCTTGAAAGCCTCCCATGTGGCATCGCCGTAGGCTACTACTTCATGTGTGTAAGCCACTTTTTTTGCTGCTTCCTTGAGATCGGCACCTGACGCACCGTTGAGAGAGTCATAATAACCTTCCGGAATAGCGGCTACTGCACCGAATGCAGTCAGAGCAGCCGCTAAAGTCATAAATGATTTCATGATTAGTGATAGTATTATAGATTACTTGAATTAGAATTAATATGTTATTACAATTTTAACCGGTCTGGGAGCTTGGTCACAGGTAATGATATATATACCTGCGGGAAGTGTGAAACTTTCTCCGCCACTGACTCTTTCACGTGTTAGGACAAGACTTCCTGTAATGTCATAGACACGCATACCGGTGTTGTCTCCCTGGCTCATCACCATGAACCCTCCGGGCTGTACGCCTATTGCGAATGGCACTGTACCGTTATTAAAACCGATACCGGCATCGGCAGCGACTGTTATAGTGTTTGACGGTTCGGAAAGACACCCTAACCGGGAGGCACATACTGTGTAGGTTTCCGTGACTTCCGGGTCTCGGTCATCTATCTCAAGTGAGCAGCCGGCGGCAGTCAGCTGAGTACCTTCGGTTCCCTCCTGTGTATATCGTACACGGTTAATCACATAATAATCGACTGTCTCTGTTACGGCAGTCCAGTTAGCGGTATAGCCTGTCTCAGTCACGTCTGTCGCAGGTAGAGCTTCAGGTGCTGTCAGTTCCGGCACAGGGAAAGCCTGTCCCGTAAGAGTCACAGCAATACTTTCACCGTCGGGCAGACCGCCGTCATACAGAATCAGACGTGCGGTATGATTACCTGTCTCGGTAGGTGTGTAACTCACATAGAGCAGATAATCACCTTTATTCAGTTGTGAAGCCGGTATGGAAGTGAGGTATGTGGAAAACATCTCACGATTGGAGCCTGAAATACGTACTGACAGGGAGCTGGTGAGATTTGAAGCTTCTATACGCAGAGCGGCTGAAACTGTCTTGCCTACGGCGGCTTGTCCTATATCAAGTGCTTCACCGTTGACAGGCGCTGTAATAGCAGGGTCGCCTGTTATAGGCGGTGTTACATTACCTCCCTGTTCATCAAGAAGAAATACCTCTTCTGTACGTGTGCCCCAGATGTATTCGGCCAGTTCCGGAAAGTCGATAAAAGGATTGCGGTTGCCTTGTGAGCGTTCGACAGCATCGTTACGGTCAATCTCCTTCTGACTTACCGGGTCCATACGTGCCCATTGCAGCAACATCTGATAGGCCCATGGTTGCAGTGTAGGATAGGTGTTCTGTGCGTACATGTAATTTATAGCCCACGGCAGGTCGTCATATACAGTAGCCATGTAAAAGAAACTGCGTGCAAAATCTCCCTTATATTCGTCAGCAGGTTCGAATACGTTGGCTGAGCCTCCTCCGTAGCCTGTCATCGCCGGCCCTACCTTTGTACATCCGTTGTCGTAAGTGGCAGCACGTGTAGGTCCGAGAGGATAATTGAGTTTGGCCTGATTTGCCGGACCGTCAGAAGGATAGAGGTTCCACATATCACTGTAGGCTGCTGTGTACTCCACATCTCCGTTATGTTTCCACCATGACTTAGGTACAGAATGTTCACGCTGCATTTTGTTAGCAGAAAAACTTGCTTTCGGTGCCTGTCCGTTCTGTATAAGATAGATGTTGTTGCTGTACATCTCCCACCACCTTGTCTGTCCGTTGTACAGTTCAGGATATACATCGGAGTATTGCCAGTAATTCGGCAGATCGTAGTATTCAAGTACCGTATGCCGTTCGACACATTGTTTAGCAGCAGCTTTAAGGGCGGTTTTGCTTTTACCGTCCATATTGTTATAATATCCCGGCTTATATTCGGCGTTCATTACATACACTACACCGAGAGCCATAATAAGTAAAGATTTCCGCATATATATTGGTTAGGGATTGTGGAATTGCCCCGGCGCACCGACTCCTCGTTATAGAGTCTGTACGCCGGGGCTTAATCAATATCACAAAATTATCACGGTTCGATTATGTATTCACTTATACTCTTCATAGCCATCTGACCGAAGTATTTTTCAATCGAGCCGCGCAGTTTCACCTTACGTCCGAGATTGTCGGGATGCTGCTGCAGCGACAGGGCATTGCGCACATCACCGGCCGGAAGCTGTACAGGTATCGAGTTGTCAACAGTTGCCTCACCTGCCGGCATTACCGAAATGATGAGGTTGGTATTCGAAGCATTAGCAGCTGAGAACTCCACGTCGGCCGGCCAGCTCTTGTCGGTGACAGTGCCTACGATATAGCCTTCCACCCAAACGTCGCTACCTGTAGCTGTACCGTCTTTAATCTGAGTGACTACGAACGGAGAAGCCTGGCTTCCATCGCCTACTGTAGAAGGCGGATTATCGGGCGGTGTTACCGTACCGCCGCCGTCAAACGAGTATTCACTTACACTCTTAACTGCTATCTGACCGAAGTATTTTTCAATCGAGCCGCGCAGTTTCACCTTACGTCCGAGAT
>CAMWVA010000124.1 GCA_947177575.1 uncultured Porphyromonadaceae bacterium
CTATATTATACTGTCAGTAATTAGTACAAGTCTATTTATTCTTTTACAGAATTTTGTTTCTTTATATACGGCAGATATAAGTAATAAAGAAGATTATATCAATCCACTTCTCGGAGGCCTAATGATTACTAATATGATGTTACATAATGTTAAGACTCCTCAGGGAATGTTAGTACTTTCAGCCGGATTATTTAAAGAAACTCGTTGGCAGACTACAACACAAGGAGCATTAGCTATTATTTGTGGTGCATTACTTGGGTATTTCTTTGGAATCTATGGAATTATAGTAGGAATTATAATATCTAATATCTATCGTGATATTGATCTTATGTTCTTTATACCTACCCGTGTAACAGGGTTAGATTGGATATCTACAGCAAGTAAAATTATTGTTATGTTTGTATCGATTGGTTTTTCTGTGATAATTCTAAATCTTATAATTTTAAATTCTCATTCATGGATAACATGGATTATAGATGGATTTATCTGTGTTATTATCGCCCTAATAATTACCGTAATAATATTTTATATTTTCTTTCCTAAAATAATAAAGGAAAGTTTTCAACAGCTTAAAGCTATAAAAAGATGATAATCATTGATGATCTAAATAATTGTACGGGTTGTGGACTATGTAATAATATCTGTCCTCACACTGCAATAAGTATGATACAAGATGAAAAGGGTTTTAAATATCCTCACATAAATATTGACAAATGTACAGATTGCGGAGCTTGTAGAAAAATATGTCCTCAAAACAGTTTTAATCCCTTAACATCAAAAAATATATATGCAGCTTTTTCAAAAGATAAAGATGTTAGAATGACAAGTTCAAGTGGTGGAATTTTCACAGAACTATGTAAATATGTAATTGGAAATGGAGGAATCGTATTTGGAGTAAAGTATGATAAAGATTGGTTACCTGTATTTGGATATGCTGAATCATTAGAAGAATGTGAAGCTTTTAAGGTAAGTAAATATGCTGAGGCTGATCTTACTAAAGTATATCATGTACTTTACGAAAAAATTAAATCAGGAACTTTAGTTTTATTTTCCGGTACTCCCTGTCAAGCAGCGGCAATAAGAACAAGATTTTCTAATATAAAGAATTTAATAATAATCGATCTCATATGTAATAGTGTTCCTTCGGCAAAATTACTAAATGATTACTTACGTGAGATAAAGAAGGAAATTGGGGATATTAAAGATTTTAATATGAGATTTAAAAGACCTTCATGGGAAAATTCATCATATAAAATAGATACCAATAGTGTAAGTATAACAGGAGAAAACAAAACGAAGTTTTCAAAAATTAATCGTCTGGTATTATCATATCGTGACTTATTTTTTTCTCATCTTTCCACTCGTATATCTTGTCAAAATTGTAAATATAGAGGTTTTAATCGTGCCGGAGATATTTCAATAGGCGATTTTTGGGGAATAAATTCTATCTGTCCGGAAATGAATGATGGAAAAGGAACTTCAATCATTCTTATAAATTCAGAAAAAGGGAAAGACATCTGGAATTTAATTGACACGGAGAAGAGGTCCGTTGAGTCCACAAGTGTCATAAGAAATAAATGTATACCTCTCAAAAATTTATCTATAAACAAAAATTATAATCAGTTTTGGAAAGATTATGTAAAATATGGATATTTATATGTAGCAAAAAAATATACAATATATGGTAATCGGCTATTCTTTCGTCATAAGATAGGGAATATATTAAGAAAAATTACACACCTCTTTAACAATAAGTAATGCGAGTAATTGTAGTTTCCAGAGGAATACCATCTGATAGATTTCCAATGAATGGTATATTTGAGTGGGATCAAGCGCGTGCCTTACGAGCTGCCGGTATAAACGTGACATTTATAGTTCTTGATCTTCGTTCTATTAGGAGAAAAAGAAAATTTGTCACACACTCCTATAACAAAGATGGAATAAATATAGTGTATGGGTCTCTTGCACTTGGAAATATAGCGGCCCCTATTTTTTTCTCTTTAAGCAATCATAAGCTAAGAAAATTACTAAAAATTGCAATTGATAAATTTGGGAAACCAAATATAATCCATGGCCATTTCACAGATATCGGAGCCATAACAGCACATGAGGCAAAACGACTCGGAATTCCCTGTATTGTTACTGAACACTCCTCTTCACTCAATCTCGATATCCTCTCTCCTCGAACAACCTATTTTGCAAAAAGAGCCTATAGTAATGCAACTACGATTATCTCTGTAAGTAAAAGATTAAGAAAACGATTAAAGCAACATTTTGGGATAGATTCTACGGTAGTTCCAAATGTAGTGGACGTCGAATCAATTAAGTTTTCACATAAAACTCACACTACAAAAAATAAGGTACATTTCGTTGCAACCGGCAGTCTATTGCAATTAAAAGGTCATGACCTTTTAATTGCAAGTTTCGCTAACTTACCAAGGGACACAGCTGAATTAATAATAATTGGGGAAGGGCCGGAAAGAAAGAATCTTGAGATTCAGATCAACAGCTTACATCTTGAAGATAATGTCAAATTAGTAGGTTTTAAAAATCGGAATGAAATTTCAGAAATTTACTCTAAAGCAGATTGCTTCGTCCTTGCCTCCCGAAGAGAAACGTTCGGAGTGGTATACATAGAAGCTATGTTGGCCGGTCTCCCTGTAATTGCTACTCGATGTGGAGGTCCCGAGGATTTCGTACATGAAAATAATGGGCTACTAATTGAAACAGAAAGTGTAGAAGAGCTATCTAAGGCATTGAAAAAGATGATAGATACAAGTAATAATTATTCGCCCGAATTAATACATCAGACTGCATTAAATTCATTCTCCCCCTCTTCTATTTCACAACAATTAATCGCAGTATACAATAAAACTATATGAATAAGAAGCGTTCCGCCGTTAAAGTATGTCATATGACAAGTGTTCATCCGGCTAAGGATGGACGAATCTTTTATAAAGAATGTACATCTCTTGCAAAAGCTGGCTATGATGTGACATTAGTAGCTGCCGGAGCTAACGATGAGATTTGTAATGGGGTGAAAATTGTTGGAGTACCTATCAAAAATAATGGGAGATTTCATCGAATGTTTAAAGTCGGTAGAAGTGTATATAAAAAAGCCCTTGAAATTAATGCAGACATTTATCATCTTCATGATCCGGAACTACTACCATTCGGGCTTAAATTAAAGCGCAAAGGGAAAAAAGTTATTTTTGATTCTCATGAGGATTATCCTGCTAATATTTCAGAAAAAAACTATCTCCCTTCGATTATAGCAAATATAATTTCCCAATTATACAGTAAGTACGAAAATAGAGTATTAAAGAATATAGATGGAGTTATCAGTGTAACACCTCATCTGACTCAAAGACTTGTACAAATTACTCAAAGAGTGGCAGAGATTACAAATTATAAGATTGTAAATGAGTCTGATACTAACTGTGATTCAGCATCTATACAATTTACATTCGCATTTATTGGTCCTATACGTCATCAATGGTGTGTCAAAGAAATACTACAAGTATTCAATTGTTATGATAACTTGAGACTTAATCTTGCAGGATCAGCAGAAGAAAACTACCTACTTGACTTAAAAAAGTTACCAAATTGGGAATACGTTAAATATTATGGTAAGGTAAGACCAGAGGAAGTAGAAAAAATCTATACATCTTCTTCTGTAGGTTTTGCATTACTTAGATACTGTAAAGCAGTAGGTAATAATATAGGAACCTTAGGTAATACTAAATTATTTGAAATAATGGGGGCAGGAAAACCTGTTATATGTACTGACTTTATACTATGGAAAAAAATAATTGAACAATATAAATGTGGGATTTGTGTAAATCCTGAAAAGCCTGAAGAAATTATTAATGCTATGACGTATTTAATCACTCATCCTAAAGAAGCTAAACAAATGGGAGAAAATGGACGTCGAGCAGTATTGACAGAATTCAATTGGAAGACTCAAGAAACTATCCTTATAAACTTCTATGATTTATTACTTCAAAATATATAGTTAGATAATAAAAATTCTAAATCAAATAGCTTTTACTTCCTAATTATTCATAAATAAAAAGTTAAACCTATGAATATTTTACTAATAAATCATTACGCTGGAAATCCAAAACTCGGTATGGAGTTTCGACCTTATTATTTGGGAAGAGAGTGGGTAAAAAGCGGTAATAAGGTTATGATTATCGGTGGTTCGTATTCTCACCTTCGTAAACAGCAACCTACGGAAGAGAGGGAAACATTAGATGGAATTGAGTATCGGTGGACTCCTTTGAAACCATATAAAGGTAATGGATTAGGCAGAATCAAATCAATGTTTGATTTCGTCAGAAAACTTTGGTTCTCTTATTCTAAATATCTCGGAGATTTTAAACCCGATGTAGTTATAGCCTCATCTACATATCCGATAGATATATATCCTGCTCACAAGATAGCCAAGCATTACGGTGCCAAACTTGTATATGAAGTACATGATCTCTGGCCTTTGTCGCCTATGGAGTTAGGGGGATATTCCAAACAACATCCATTTATCATGGTTATGCAGGCAGCAGAGGATTATTGTTACCGACATGCTGATAAAGTGGTATCACTCCTTCCTAATGCTTTAGAGCACATGAAAGAGCGGGGTATGGATGAGAAAAAGTTTGTCTATGTACCAAACGGGTATGTTCAAGAGGAATGGAGTGGCGTAAAAGAACCACCAAAGGATATAAAAGATTTAGTAGGTCAGCTAAAATCCGATGGTAAATTTGTGATTATGTACACCGGAGGACATGCGATTTCAAATGCACTTGACTTCTTTCTTGACGCGATGAAAAAGGCAACAGACAGTAACGTTGTTGCTCTGCTAATTGGCAATGGGCAAGAAAAAAGTCATCTTGAGACACGGGTAAAAGATGAAAAGATTGATAACGTAATTTTTCTGAATCCTGTACCTAAACAACTAATTCCCGGAGTCCTTTCTTTAGCTGATTGTCTCTACATAGGCTGGAAAAAGAACCCATTATATAGGTTCGGAATATGTCCGAATAAACTACTTGACTACATGATGTCAGGAAAACCTATCATTCATTCAGTCACTGCGCCAAATGATTGGGTAAAAGACGGAAAATGTGGAATATCAGTAGAAGCAGAAAATGCGGAGACTTTAGCAAAAGCTATTAAAAAGATAACGGCCACTCCAAAAGATGAACTTATCAAATTAGGAAAACAGGGGAAACAGTTTTGCCAAAGTAAATTTAACTACAAGAACTTAGCTGAACAATTCATTAAATTTATTTAATCTACTAATTACCAAATGAAAATAGTTACTGTAATAGGCGCACGTCCTCAGTTTATAAAAGCTGCTGTAGTAAACCGTGCTATTGCTCAGACCAATGGAATTGAAGAAGTTATAGTTCATACCGGGCAGCATTTTGATACCAATATGAGCGATGTGTTCTTTGAGGAAATGGCTATCCCGAAACCCCAGTATAATCTGAACATAAATGGTCTCGGACATGGAGCCATGACAGGACAGATGCTTGAAAAGATAGAAGAAGTACTGATAAAAGAAAAACCTGACTGGGTACTTGTGTACGGTGATACAAACTCGACTATAGCCGGAGCATTAGCAGCTAAAAAGCTACATATAAAAGTTGCCCATGTCGAAGCAGGTTTGCGGTCTTTCAATATTGATATGCCCGAAGAAATCAATAGAATTCTGACCGACCGTATAAGTGACATACTTTTCTGCCCTACTACGACTGCGGTAAACAATCTGAAAAAGGAAGGTTACGAAAATATAGATTGTCAGATAAAGGAGACTGGTGACGTAATGCAGGACGCAGCTCTGTTTTATGCGGAAAAAGCAAAAAAACCGACTGTCGAAATTCCTAATGCATTTGCATTATGTACGGTGCATCGTGCCGAAAATACTGATAATCCTACAAGATTGAGAAATATTTTCTCCGCTCTTGAAGCTATATCAAAGAAAACTCCGGTTGTACTTCCGCTTCATCCGCGTACAAAAGCCAAACTAACAGCAATAGGTTATGACTTTGAAAATTCGGCCATACATTTTATCAGTCCGGTCGGCTATCTCGAAATGGTTTGGCTATTAAGCAATTGTAAATTTGTGCTCACCGATAGTGGTGGTCTGCAGAAAGAAGCTTATTTTTTCTCCAAGCCCTGCATAACAATGCGTGATGAAACCGAATGGGTTGAACTCGTGGAAAACGGTTTCAATAAGCTCGCCGGCGCTGATACAGAACGAATCATAGAACTGGCACAACAAGTATCTAACAACCTTAATCTTGATTTTACCCTGCGGTTGTATGGAAACGGCGATGCAGGCGAAATGATTATAAAGTGTCTTAAATGAATCTTGAGGGACTGAAAATAAAGGGGGAAATATTTACCGATCTGGAGCATCAGGTTATTTATTCGACCGATGCTTCAGCTTATCGGGAGACACCGGTCGGGGTGGCTTACCCATGTGATGAAGAGGATATCGTAACATTGGTGAAATATGCCGCAGATAATAACCTCAATCTCATACCGAGAACAGCAGGAACTTCATTAGCCGGTCAGGTAGTCGGGCACGGACTTATTGTCGATATGTCGCGGCACATCAACCGGATTCTGGAAATCAATGCCGAAGAGAGGTGGGTAAGAGTACAGCCCGGTATCGTACTTGATGAGCTTAATATAGCTCTGAAACCATACAGTCTTTTCTTTTCGCCTGAAACATCTACTGCC
Organism: uncultured Porphyromonadaceae bacterium; assembly: GCA_947177575.1. Lineage (GTDB taxonomy): Bacteria > Bacteroidota > Bacteroidia > Bacteroidales > Muribaculaceae > Lepagella. The sequence goes on from CAMWVA010000124.1 coordinate 6,751, forward strand.
AACCGCTGCTGTATAGGAGGTATGACAGGCAACAACTCATGCGGCACACATTCGCTGGTGTATGGCAGTGTGCGTGATCATCTTTTGGAAGCAAGGACTGTATTAAGCGACGGTTCAACAGTATTATTTAAACCGCTCACACCGACAGAGGTAAAAGAAAAAGCATCTTTATCCTCATTAGAAGGCAGAATTTACAAATATATCTGTGACCTTTTTTCAAAAGAAGAAATCCGTGAAGAAACCGTTAGAGCTTTTCCTGATGCAGAATTAAGAAGACGAAACTCCGGATATGCTCTTGATGAACTGCTACATAGTGATACTTTTGAACCAGACAACAACCAGAAGTTCAATTTCTGTAAGGTCTTAGCCGGTTCGGAAGGAACAATCGGCTTCGCAACCGAACTGACACTCTCTCTTGATCCTCTACCGCCGGCACATAAACGTCTTATCTGTGCCCATTGCAGTGATGACAATAAAGTGTATGAAGCGAATCTGATTGCCTTACAGTCTGAACCGGTAGCCATAGAACTTATTGACGATAAAATTCTAAATCTCAGTAAGGATAACATAGAGCAACAGAAAAACCGCTTCTTTATTAAAGGTGAGCCGGCTGCTATAGTGGTAATCGAAATTGCAGAGACAACTCCTGCGGCCTTAGACACAAAAACAACAGTTATCATAGACTCTCTGCGCAAACGTGGATTATGCTATGATTTTTCAGTGATAGAACAGGCCGATATAGCCCGCGTATGGAATCTCCGGAAAGCTGGTCTCGGATTGTTGTCAGGAATGCCGGGAAGCGCCAAACCTGTTGCCGTAATCGAAGATACCGCCGTAGCACCTTATAGATTGGGCGCCTTTGTAAAAGACATAAAAAACATGCTGAGTACTAACGGACTTGACTGTGTGTTTTATGGTCATATCTCAACAGGCGAACTACATCTACGGCCTATTCTTAACCTTAAAGAGGAGAAAGACAGAAAACTGTTCCGCCAAGTAGCTACAGAAACTGCTCTACTTGTCAAAAAGCATCGTGGTAGTCTTAGCGGTGAACATGGTGACGGCAGACTTCGCGGAGAGTTTATCCCGTTGCTACTGGGCGAAAAAATCAATGATATATTTATCGAATTTAAAAATATCTGTGACCCTAAGGGCATTCTGAACCGAGGTAAAATAGTCAAAACACCTCCGATGGATGTAAGCCTAAGATATGAACCTCACGAATTAGGCGTCAGAACTTATTTTGATTTTTCAGCTCGCAAGGGATGGCTATGTGCCATAGAACAGTGTAACGGGTCAGGCGATTGCCGGAAATCGAATCTTTTCGGCGGTACGATGTGTCCTTCATACCGCGCCACTAAAAATGAAAATCATACTACCCGCGCACGGGCTAACCTGTTGCGTGAGCTTCTGATACACCCTACTTCCAATAAGGTATTCTCACAACCGGAGATACTGAACGTTCTGTCGACATGTCTTTCCTGCAAAGGCTGCAAATCAGAGTGTCCTTCTAATGTGGATATGGCCCGCTATAAAGCCGAATACCTTCAGCACCACTATGATGAGACTGGAGTACCTCTGCCCGTCAGGTTAATCTCTAATCTAAGCCTAATTCAAAAAACAGGTATGATAGCGCCGAGAGTTTATAACTCCCTTATCAGTTCGTCTTTATTTGGTGGTATCATTAGGAAGATGATGGAATTTGACAAACGACGGGCTATCCCTGGAATTTACAAATACTCTCTGCGTAACTGGCTTAAAAGAAATTCTTCAGAAAAAAACTATAGTCGGAAAGTGTACCTTTTTGCCGATGAGTTTACTGACTACATGGATGTAGAAATCGGAATTGCCTTCATCACACTTATGCGTAAACTCGATTACGAGGTAATTATTCCGGATCATGCGGATAGTGGTCGTGTGGACATCTCAAAAGGACTACTAAAAAAAGCAAAATCTCTGGCCAATAAGAATGTAAAGTTGCTTAAAGATATTGTTTCTGATGAAACCCCTTTGGTCGGTCTGGAGCCTTCATGTATATTGTCTTTCAGAGATGAATATCCGGATTTGGTTGAAGAGGATATGAAGACTGACGCAAAAAGGCTGAGTAAGAATACCCTTTTATTTGACGAGTTTATTACACGTGAATATAAGTGCGGACACATCACTATCAATCAATTTACTCAGAAGAAGCTGAATATCAAACTGCACGGCCATTGTCATCAGAAAGCACTCGTCTCTATATTACCAAGTAAGGAAATGCTATCAATACCGGCTAATTATAAAGTCGAAGTTATACCTTCCGGCTGTTGCGGTATGGCAGGTGCATTTGGTTACGACCGAAACAACTATGAACTTTCTATGGCAATCGGTGAACAAGTGTTGTTTCCTGCCGTACGCCAGTCTGATTTATCTACAGTCATCGCTGCACCAGGAACAAGTTGTCGACAACAGATATTTGACGGAACTGGGCGTACAGCCTTCCATCCTGTCCAGATCTTACTTAATGCAGTAGCTCATTAAGTAGCAATTAGAGAAAAATGATAAAATTTATTTTCGATCGTATTGCAGCTCTTATAGGCTTACTGATTTTATGGTCTATTCTTTTGGTAGTAGCTATTCTGATAAAAATAAAAATGCCCGGAGGTCCCGTAATTTTTAAGCAGAAGCGTGTCGGACATAATGGAAAGTTATTCACGATGTATAAATTCCGTTCGATGAAGGTAGATCATAGCGGTTCTTCGGTATCAGTTGCTGGTGAAAGCCGTATAACACCGCTTGGAGCAATTTTACGTCGTTATAAACTTGATGAATTGCCTGAACTCTGGAATGTACTTATAGGAAATATGAGTTTTGTGGGTCCACGCCCCGATGTGCCCGGTTATGCGGACCAGTTAATCGGAGATGACAGGGAAGTGCTGAAGCTGCGTCCCGGAATTACAGGACCGGCATCTTTAAAATACCGTGATGAGGAGGAACTGTTAGCTAAACAGGCTAATCCACAGAAATATAATGATGAAGTAATTTTTCCTGACAAGGTACGTATCAACCGTTACTATCTCCATCACTATTCTTTTATAAAAGATATTCAGATGATATTCTGCACGGTTCTCGGACGCAGAATGAAATACAATAATGAAATAATTTAAACACATGCGTGACAGAATATATCTCTGTCTGGCTCACATGAGCGGCAGGGAGATGGATTTTATAAAGGAGGCGTTCGATACTAACTGGGTGGTACCGATGGGCCCGAACGTCAACGGATTCGAGAAGGATTTGGCGGAGTATGTCAACCGCCGTAAGGATGGACAGACACCGCTGCATAAGTCGGTGGTCGGACTATCGGCCGGAACGGCTGCAGTGCATCTTGCGCTGATTGCATGCGGTGTCGAGGCAGGTGATGAGGTTCTTGTGCAGTCGTTCACTTTCTGTGCGTCGAGTCATCCTATAAGGTATTTAGGGGCCACTCCGGTGTTTATAGACTCGGAACGCGAGTCATGGAATATA
>CAMWVA010000125.1 GCA_947177575.1 uncultured Porphyromonadaceae bacterium
TAATAAATTTTCGCAAATGATTTGCGAAAAATTGAAAAACAGGACATTTGCGAAAATCGGCTATTTTGCCTAATCATAAGTATCTGATTATCAACACCCATTTTTAAACCGAAAATGCCGATTTTCGCAAATGATTTCTGACAAGTGAACAAAAGTGGACATTTGCGAAAATTTTAAAGCTGCCAAAAATCACTGATTTTATATTAAATTACTATAAATCAATACAATACCAATTTTTAAATTTTCGCAAATGATTTTGGCTTTTCCGTAGCCCTACTGACCACCTTTTACCTACATAACTGCGTATGGACGGAACCGCGAAAAATGGAATCGTACCTGCTTAGAACCATCTTCCAAGACAGTTACATCCCGTGCTGTACACGAAGCCATACAAGACACACCGGCACGCAGCAGTTTGCTGATCAATGCGTAACAAAACGTCTGCTCGCCCATAATATGTACAGTCATCGCCGCCGAGTCACCAAGCTCCATTATTCTGTCAAAATAGCTGTCAGCCAACAGCCCAACCTCACGTTCGTCGGCCTCAGGTGGCACCATAGGAAACGCCATATCCACACATTCCCCATAGCACCGCGCTGCCTCTCTCTGCTGCTCACCCCATTCCGCATAAGGGTGATTGGTAAGATTCACAAGCATTAGACCTACGGATTTATTTCCTTAAAAACTCTATCCGCAAACTCCGGAGAAGTCACCTCTCTGATATATTTCCAATACCGAGAATCAAAATTCGTCCAAAGTTTTTTCCGTTTCTCATCTCTTGTCGGCTTACCGGCTAAACGCTTCAAAGCATCAGCCAAAATCTCACACTGATTCTCAGGCACTTTATCAAGTTCAGCTATTTTAAGCCAATCTGACACCTTCTTTTCAAGCGTGCTAAATTTATCAATGAGATATTTATTTCTATCTAATACAGTTTTATCATTAAGAAATGACAACCCAGCCTCTATCTTAGCTATTATAGCTCTATCTCTTTCTTGAGCTATTTTCTCTCTTTCACGTTGGAGAGCATCTTCAGCTTCTTGAATCTGTCGTTCTAATTCCTGATGCTCTCTTTCAATACGCTCACGCTCACGTTGCGCGTTTGCAGCTTCCTTCTGAGCCTGCATACTACTGATAGTTTCACTGAAGGAAGAACTTAACGAGTTAACAATAGCTCGATTACCTATAATATCACTATAATATCGGAGATATTCTCTGATACCAGCCTGATCACTACCCCCCTTTGCCTCCACAAATTCATTTCTACCTCCTATCTCCAATCTCATGTAGTCAAACTCTGTATTATTGGTGACTTCATTACGAGCTAAGGTAATCAGTTCTCTTATAGACCTTTCATCTGTCCATGATCTGCCTATCTTTGCTCCCATGTAATTCTCAAAAAGAGCCATATAGAAGCGTGGATCCGTAGATACCGGCTCATTAACAATACCAACACTCTTTATATCGATATCTGTTATTGTAACCGATACTTTACCGTATCCATAAGGGCGTGCCATACCAAACTGATGAAAACAGTTTGCTTCATTAGCGTGAAATGTCAATGCCGAAAGCAATGCCCCAAGTTCTTCAGGCTTAAGATTATGAAATCTGATCTTCCCCTCAAAAGTTGTTCCTCTCTTCAATGGATGAATCTGGGTGTTTATCTCTACTTCATTTGTTTGATTCCCACCATTTCTTTCTATATGATAGCTCCATACATTCCGACGTAGAAGGTAGCGTTTCCAACCTTTTATACCACCGTCATTATAAGTCTTATAATTACCGGTAAGTCTACCGTCATTACCTCTACCCTGCTGCTCAATATATATAGGATAATATGAGGCTTTAGGACTGCACAGCGCAAGAGTATCGCTCCTGTCTCTCTGCGCGTTGTCACTTAGGAATGGAGTAAACTGTACCCTACCTCGCAACGAAGCGTCCGTACCTGTATAGCCGAATATACAGTCTGCTATGTCGGGATTATCTGATTTATGGTCATCAGGCAAAGTTTCAAATGGAGTTTTAGTATATGGCAGCTTATAGAGAAATGCCAAACCCCAGTCTTTTATATTGTTATTTTCGACTCTAAAGAATACCGGTACACCGCCGGTTATTGGGCTCAGCGTCTCATTCGCATATTTCCAGTCGGGTGAATCAGCATATATAAATTTATACTGATTAAACTCATCCTCCGTTAAACTATATCTTCTGCTTTCTCTATCCGGCTGTTTAAAAACGAATTCATAGAATTTTCCTCCTCTTGGTCTACGCGGCCATACCCAACTATCAGGCTGACCCGTCAGCACTATGGTTCCTGTTATGTTACCTGTCGGACTGACACACACGTGGTTCGCTTTATAATTCCAGAAATTAAGATTCCTAAGTCTTTCTATCGGAGTGACCTGTTCTACAAGTTTATATTTAAAGACCGCTCTTTTAGGATCATATTTTTCATCTCCTAATCGATAGTCATTATTGAGATTTATTCCGTATTGTCTTGAAAACTTGTCACGGAATAAAGGCTCACCTAAATAGTCATCTATTGCGGTCTGAGCAATTCGGTAAGGACGTCCGCAATCAACAATTTCGTAATGATCACCTATCCGCTGCAACCATCCGCAACGTAGATTAAGCTGTTCTCTTTTCAACGGGTACAGGTGTCTATTGTCCCACTCGCGCTGAGCAAAGCGGGCACTTCCATCGAGTCGCATTTTACCGAAACTCATGATTTCAAGTACACTGCGTATCGCTCCCTTCACTGTCGTACCAGGCAGAAAATATCTTCCGTCAGGCAAAACAGAAAACGACTGATAGGCCGAAGTATTATTCTTGGCCTCTTCCTGGCTATGCCCGTTACGCACGAATATAGGTGTCTGGGCAGTCAGTCTTACCGTAATGCTTCCGCTGAGACCGTCCGAAAACGGTATATCATGCGAAATACAACCTGACCACTCAGGAAACACTACCCTATCAGATAGTGGAACGAAATTATATGGTGCTTTTATCATAATATGTCAGCGTTTATCAGTTGTCTTAAATCCTACAAACACCATTTCGGCAGGCTGTAGCACATCCATACCCTCACAAAGTTCATCCGACTCAGCGCGCCAGTACTGACGGAAGTACAGCCACTGATGATTACACATCTGATTAGAACAGTATTTCTGCACTTTCATATCCTCTTTATTATTAGCATCAATATCGTTCAAATCGTAACAATAGGCATAGTATCGCCCATCAGTATATTTTACACTGAAAGACTTATTATTCTTTCTGTCGAAAAGCTGTGCCTCAATAACAAAGGGATTCTCATCCGGCTCAAGCTTCAATCCGTCAAAACTACCGTTAATCACTTCAGGCTTATCGGCATCACTCAGCCAGTAATAACCTTCGTATGAACCAGCTGGTATATTATTGATTTTTTCTGTCTTCATTTCTTCTCCTCTTTTTCTATTTTAAGAGTACCTGTAAACACACCATGTCCTCGGTTAACACCGCCGCCAAGCGGCAGCATACCGCCACAGATATCCTTTAAAGCACATTTAAGTGCCTCAAACACCTTGGTGGCCTGCCCTTTTGTCTCGGCTTGTTTATCACAGACTCTCTCGACGCCTTCACAGTCTGCCGATATAGTCAGCTTAAAATTCTGACCTCCTCCGTAAGTCACCTTCTCCGAGAAAAGCGCTCCACTCACTCCGGCATTGGTAAAGCGGTCTATGGCTACGTGATTTAGCAGCTTATCCTGCATCTCACCTTCAGGCTGCCACAACACATCAGAAAATATCAAATTACCTCTTACTATAGTGTTATTTGCCTTATCTTCATAACCAAAAAGTGCCCGCACAGCAGGATTACACTGCCCGACAACATCTTTATTCTCCGGCAATTCATCAGCAAAGATTCCGTTCAGACGATTCCAGTGAAATGCCACCCGATGTGCCAATGCTCCCTTTACCGAAGTAGCCGGAATAAGCACAAAGTTCTCTTCAAGCTTGCCCTCACCTTTATCCCATACTACTTTCTTTGCTTTTACAGGAGTCATGTCAGCCTCCTCATCGCCGAATCCTGAACCAAAAAGGAAGAACGACTCCGGCATAAGACTGAGTGTATATATAGCCCACTCACCTTTTTTATGTTTCGTCTTTTCTTCCGCGCTCTCTAACTTTTCGCCACGTTTCTCCCAGAAGTCGGTATCAAGAGCCGAGCTCTTGTTTATATATGTAGTCAGACCTGCATCTTCCTTAAGATTCAAATCCAACACTTTCATATCTACTACCGTTATCTCTCCGAATCCGTTACGTGTGCTTCCGCCAATACGAAAACTTCTATCATACAAATGCTTCAGCACCGATTTGAAAGCCTCCCAGTCCTTACCATCAGACACCATCTCTACTTCGAAGCAGAAACGTGTACCGGCAAAAACTACCTCCGCATCAAACTTTCCACCCTTTTCAGCCACTCCTTTGTCTGACATTCTCACATGCTGACGTATCGGCAATTCCTGATAGTGCTTCAGCAGCTCGTCGTTCTTAATAGCAGATGTATTGAGTCCATCAATAGGCTGCCCTTCATGATTGAGAATCTTTGCAGACGTAAATATAATTTCCGACCCTCTACCTCCATCTTCATCATGGTAGCCAAACATCTGGTCAGGCGAAGTCATACTGCGCAACACACCGGCCACAGCAGTACCGGGTATATAAGGCAGCCCGTTTGCATCAGTGGCTACAAGCGCATCGGAGAGTATATCCTTCTCACCCGAACCGACAGCTAACGGTGTAGCCGCTTCTATCACGACCCGGGCTAAAAATCGGTGAGTATATTCTTTCGGTTTCTCAGTTGTATTGTCTTTTAATTGTGTTTCTGCCATCGGTCAGTCCTCCTTACATTTTTTAGCCATCTCAGCGGCAAGATTTACTATAGCATGTCGGGCAAATTCCGGTTCACGGTCAAATTTTTTAACAAACTCTCTGAATTCCTTCAAGCGGCCTCTATCAGCCCACTTCTCCTTAGCGACACCATGAGTAAGATACCCCACTTCCGCATCAAACAGGGCTTTCTTCAGAGCTTCAAAATCAATGACTGAAGTAGCAAGGCTGCGTATAGCCCACCACTGCGAAGCAAATCTGTCACCTTTAAACAGCCTCTCCTTCTCCCACTTCTGCACACAGTCATTAACAGCCTTGTATATATCCCTCTCACTGGCTCTACGCTCTCTGAGGTAGTTAACTAAAGCACTACTATATCCACTCACAGCCGCCCTATCATCGCCAGCATGAGGTCTGTCGTCAGGTGTTCCACCCCTATCATAGTCAGCATGAGGTCTGTCGTCAGGTGTTTCATCCTCACCATTCCAATCATTATCAAGCCTATACTCAGCCTCACCATTCCCATTCGCCTCTAAAAAGTCCGGATTATAGATAACACGTCCAAATCCTTCATTCTGATAAGCTCCTACATAGCGTGACTCAAACGACTGCGGCATAGTACCATCAATCTCCACCACAAACACACTCCCCTTTTCAATACCGCAGCGGTCGGTATCAAAACACTGGCGTTTAAAGTTCCAGGGAGCGTAACAGAAAGTGCGTATCTCAGAGTCTTTCCACACTATCTTGCCACCATCAAGACCGAGCTGTTCAGCAGTTGGCTGAAATGTAGGCATACCGTTCTTATCAAGAAATATCAGGCGCCCGTCAGCATACACAGTGACTTTATTATCCTTCGGCTCACCGCTCCCGACCTCCCTATAATCAAGCTTCTCAATCTTAACCAGACCATACTGAGCAGTGCGTGAGCGCCCTATCCGCTTATTTCCGACAAGGGCTCCTACAAGCCTACCCTCCATCTCCTCAGCAAAACGATCATCATCTATCTCAACAGAGAAATAAAACACAAGTCCTTTACGCAGCGACTGATAACCGAACATCTGCTCGTCTTTTGAACGCCGCACATTTCTGTCGTAAGCCGACTTTACCGCAAAATCAGTCTTAGTCTCGATAAGCTTAGCCTCCTCTTCCGAGAAATCATAGAAACCGTTACGACACTGTTTGAGCTGAAGCGGTGTGACATCTACCGTAGCAGGTATCAGATAACGTATATAGAGCTCCTTATCAGGCTTACTCAGCTTCGGATAAAACATCTCCGCAGGCACTTTCAGCCCACGAAAGTCATTCATCGACGGATTGGCATCGCCAAAACGCACCTTACCGCTATGAAACAATGTCAAAGCATCTTTAGCTTCTAACTCAGAATATAAAGCACCTGCGGCAATACCTAAAAAGTTACTGCCGGGTATAAAGTCAAGTGTCTCGTTAGGGCCGGTTGTTGCTGATTTGCGATTTAGAATCACATCTGACAACAACGTGCATTTAAATTTTAGAACCTTCATTTTTCAGTTATTTTTTCAGAACCGGTAATCGCCATTATAGAAAATGCACAACGGCCAAGTCCTCGGTTACGATTTTGTCCTAAACGTTTTATATAACTTAGTGCCTCTTCCATCAGTTTCCTGAAATTCCCATCCTTACCTTCAGGCACATCAAGTATACGGCCTTCGAGTGTACAGGGCACTACAACCTCTATCCTACGCAGACTGTTTTGTTTAGCAACTCCGTCTGCATCAATCGCCGTGCTCGACAACCGGCGATACATAAACGCCTGTAGTTTATCAGCTACAATAGCCTTACGCTCGTCATCTTTAAGTTCAGCATTTGTGAAAAAAGCTTGTCCTTTTATCATCTCTCCGCGTTCGCCATTAAAGAAACCGAAAGTCTTCTTAAACAGCGAATACATCTCTTCTTTTTCCTCTCCCTTAAATGATTTATATGAAAGCAAATCTTCCATCGCCTCACGTACAAGACCCTTAATAGTCTTACCCGGAATAAATGGCAATCCACAATCATCTTTAATCACCAGCGCATCAACATCAGCACCGGCAGACAAACCGGAGCCGCAATGCCAATCGGAGAAAAAATCTATCTTATAGTGTATATCCATCTTCTTATCTTTTTAAGCATTGATAATCAAAAGCCAACCGCTCGCCCCACGCCTCAGAAAGCCTCCCGCTGTAAGCAGACCCTAAACTCGGCAAAAGCCTCCTGCAAGTAGCTTTCACGCCAAAAGTCCACATCTCCTAAAATAAAAAGCAACCACGCCATAACAAAAGCTTCCGTGCGTCAGCCTTTTGTTTCGGCTGTTGGTAGGTAAGCTGGTAAGCTACTCAGCTGGCAAGCCAGTTAGCTTCTCAGCTATTTTGTCCTCTGAGTGTTGACAGTGTGAAGCGCCAGCAAGTCATAAACAGGATAAAGAGTTATCTCTATCTCTTCTCCATTCCTTTCCCGGCTTTCCTTACGTAAGGCCTCATCAGTCATGGCGATGACATCTTCCTTCATCTTATTTATTGTCTTTACTCTCTCCAGTTTCTGACGAGCCATATCCTCGTCATCATACAGTAGCGTCATCCAGTTTCTCAGATGTGATTTCACTGTATTACCAATTTCACTATCAAGCTGTGCAGCCCGTTCTTTCAGTTCTTTGATAGTCCAACGTTTGACTCCCGGCAGCTTCACTTCCTTCAGATAGTACGGCCCGAATTCAAACGATATATTAGCTTGCGGACTGAGTTCACGTACAGATATCTCCTCAAAATTAGAAATAAAGCTATCCTGCACCTTATGGAACATAAGACATGAAGCTGGCAGATTTCCACTCTCAGCATTATAAAGCTTCTTAGTGTCTTTCTTAGCCCTATCACACAAAGATTCAGCTAACTTATACCCATAATGGAACGGAAACGATGACTTGACAAACGCTATTCCGGCACACGCTGTGAGATAATTTGAATCAGCTCCAAAAACCGACCCTAAAATTCCACCAAGCAGTTCCTTAGTCTCCTTTTCAAAATTTTCTATAAATGCCTCAGTAAAAGGTATAGCCAAATCACCACGGCATATAACCGTCAAGTCATCACCACCAAGTACAATAGGACGCATAGGAATTTTACTATCACCACCTGTCCCTATAATCTCATCGAATGCATTTCGAGCGGCAGTCACAGTAGCTTCATTCAGTTTACGCGAGAAGTCCCTAAACTTCTCCTTAGATGTACCAATCTGTTGCACAACACGGCCCAAACCGTTACCATCAGCATGTATAATAGCAATCCAGTCATTACCGGAAGTCAGGTCCTGCATTTCAGATGCCAACCTCTCACTATTCACATTCTCACCAAAGATTTTCTGGCCTAGTACAAGCGAAGTTCTTTTCTTTCCTTCGCTATCATATAGCTTTTGATAAGTACCGGCATCTATATATTCTGCTTCAGAAGATTTCTTCTCTATATAAGTGGCCGGTAAACTGGTCTGACGACTACGTCTTATACCCATAAGACCTATATTCACATCTCGCATAGGCTTGTTACGCTGCACACGAAGATTACGTTCCAGTTGCTGTACCGCCTCTGCAAATCCACCCTCCCTATATTTCACCACACTCTGGCTTATGGTAATGCCAGGAGCAAATTCCATCACAATCTTCGGAAAATTACGCACAATATCCTTACACTTTGCCTCATCCGTAAATATATACTTAATATTACCGGCAGCATTCTGTACAGCATTCTTATCCTTTTCCAGCTCTTTAAGCGGATCTTCACTGTCAGGATATAGCGTACAGACAAACAGCTCAGTGCAAATCTTCTCTACGAGTTCGCTCGCACCTACTATCTCCCGCAATTTATTTGTTTGGAATATGAAGCCCTGTATACCCTGCACAGCAGCTCCATATAGATATAGGTCATTTTCAGCCATTATAAAATATTATTGATTTTTATTTATATAAGTTATTGTACCATGATTCAGACTTGACGATTTTCCAAGTCCTATCCATTGAGGTAATATGACATTAGTTCTGAACGACGCCGTAAAATTCATAAGCTCCACTCCTTTATACATAGTCGGTCCGTCATAATCAAGACTGTCAATTCGGCATATAACTCTGGAATCAAAATATACTCCAAGCCCTTTTGCTGTGGACAGAATATTACCGGTCAATATCTTTTCAAGTAATGCAATCTGACTTATCAAACCGTCAGCATTACTAAATTGCTCATAATTACGGCTATTAAGAGGCAGCCAGTCATCAATCCGATACTTATGAAAATCCTTAGTCAGAGCCATTTCATAGTTACTCTCCTCAACAGAGGCCACGTGCAGCGTAACCTCCTTGTATCCGAATTGACAAAGAATACATCCGCCTCCGGAAAACATCTGTAACAGCGCTTCAGCACCTTCGTTAATCCCCACCACAGCCGCACAACCGTCTATAATCTTATACTGTATCTTAGGATAAGAATAATGATAACCTGTCACACCCTGATGATTATGAAACAACTCGTTATCACCCGACAGCCGTATCATCACACCACGGAAACGTGACAAATCCCGTGGAGCTATATACTCCTCAAATCCTATCTTAACTATACGTGTATTCGGCATCTTAAAAGCAAAGAGTTTATCAGTGGGTATTAGCAGTCTCAGCGGCATCAGCAGCATAAACAATCAGCGGCATAAACAAGAGGAGATAACACTATCGAATTTATCCGACTCATCCGATTAATCCGACTTATCAGAATTATCCGATCAATCCGAATCATCTGAATTATCAGATTTATCCGACTCATCCGATTAATCCGACTTATCAGAATTATCCGACTCATTCAGATAGCATTTGTCAAAGTTAATCAATCTAATCCATTCTCGCAACAAACACCTACCATTTTTCCTAAAAATAAGACTTCACCCTCCTCTACAAAAGCCAAAAGCATAGCAGACCTTCCAATCTGCCACACATCCACCCTCATAACACAGCCTTCCCCTAAGCCTATTACCACGCGAAGTCAGCCCTGCCCCCAAAGCAGCCGCAGTAAAAGCTTTCACCAGAAGTCTATCCCCGCGCGAAGCTGGCCCCGCCGACCAAAGTAACCACAGTAAAAGCTTTCACCAGAAGTCTATTCCTGCGCGAAGCTGGTTACCGCCCGGAGCTCTGCTCCGCAAGTTCTCAACCCCGCATCTTATTATCCTGAGATATAAGCCAATAAAACAAAAGAGAGGCGCTTCCACGACGCCTCTCTCACGATTCCACTATAAACTATATCT
>CAMWVA010000126.1 GCA_947177575.1 uncultured Porphyromonadaceae bacterium
GAAATGAGTTAACTCATTTCCGGCCATACTTATATATACACTATAATTACTTATTCACTTGGAATTTATTCCAGCCATCTTTAAGATAAGCAATAGCTTGCTCGGCTGCTGCTACTCCAGCATTAAAATTTGCTTCAGCAGTCTGTGCTCCCATCTTTTTGGGAGTAAAGAATACACGAGCTGCAAATTTATGCTCAAATTCATCAGCCTTTGATGGTTTAATATCTGAGACATATCTAAGATCAGGACGTTCTTCAAGAGCTTTAATAAGTCCTTCTTCGTCAATAATCTCTTTACGTGCGGTATTAATGAGTACACCGTTTTTAGGCATCTTCATTACTAAATCATAACCGATAGAACCTTTAGTAGCAGGAGTTGCAGGTATATGAAGTGATACAAAATCGTTTTGGGCGAAGAGTTCATCTACATTATGGAGAGGTTTAACTCCAGCTTCTTCAATTACTGCATCAGGAACAAATGTGTCTAATGCTTCCAATTTCATATCAAATCCTTTGGCGATTCTTGCGACATTACGTCCTACCTGACCAAAAGCATAGATACCGAGAGATTTTCCTTTAAGCTCTGAACCTGATGTGCCATTATACTGGTTACGGCACATCATTACTACCATACCGAATACTAATTCTGCTACAGCATTAGAATTCTGACCAGGTGTATTCATTACACAGATACCATGTTTTGTAGCAGCCTCTAAATCAATGTTATCATAGCCAGCACCAGCACGTACGATAACTTTAAGTTCTGGAGCATTCTCAATCACCTCAGCATCAACAATATCGCTTCTGACAATAAGAGCATTAGCATTTTTGACTGCTTGAAGTAGATCTGCTTTAGTACCTTTTTCAACAAGTTCGAGTTCTTGGCCAGCAGCATTAACTACGTTTTCAATGGCCTTGACAGCAGCCTGTGCGAAAGGCTTTTCAGTAAAAACTAATATTTTCATGGCTTATTAGGAATCTCTATTCTTCTGTTAGGAAGAAAATTTTGTCCAAACAGAAAGAATAGAGATAGATAATTTTAAAGATTTTAGTGTTTTGCTTCAAATTCTTTCATAACAGCTACCAAAGCTTCTACACTTTCAAGTGGTAGAGCGTTGTAAAGAGAAGCACGGAAGCCACCGACACTACGGTGTCCTTTAATACCTACCATACCCTTTGAAGCTGCGAATTCAGAGAATTCTTTTTCAAGTTCTACATAATCGGGATTCATTACGAAACAAACGTTCATGATAGAACGATCTTCTGTTGCAACGGTACCACGGAAGAGCTTGTTACGGTCAATCTCGTTATAAAGCAGCTCTGCTTTCTGAAGGTCAAGTTTCTCCATAGCTTTGATACCACCTACCTGCTTGTAATAACGAAGTGTCATAAGAGCAGAGTAAATAGGTAATACCGGAGGAGTATTATACATTGAACCTTTCTTTATATGAGTGCGATAGTCAATCATAGTAGGAATAGCACGTGATACTTTACCAAGTGCATCTTCCTTTACAATAACAAATGTTACGCCAGCAGGAGCCAGATTCTTCTGTGCGCCACCATATATGAGTGCATATTTAGATACATCAACTGGACGTGAGAAGATATCGGAGCTCATATCGCATACCATAGGTATAGGGCTATTGAGATCTTCGCGAATTTCTGTACCGTAAATAGTGTTGTTAGATGTATAGTGGAAGTAGTCGCAATCAGTAGGAATAGTATAATCCTTTCCGAGTTTAGGAATATAGTTAAAGTTAAATTCTTCTGAGCTTGCCACTACATCTACATCACCAAAGTAACGTGCAGCTTTGATAGCGTTAGTTGCCCATGTACCTGTATTCAGGTAAGCAGCCTTAGTCTGGAGCATGTTATAGGGAATCATGTAGAACTGTGTGCTTGCACCACCGCCTAAGAACAGAACATGATAACCTTCAGGTATTTCGAGCAGCTCTTTGAAGAGAGCTACAGCTTCGTCAACTACCGCCTGGAACTCCTTTGAACGGTGTGAAACTTCGAGAATAGATAGACCGGTACCGGCAAAATCCTTGATAGCCTTAGCGGTCTCTTCAATAGTATACGGGCTCAGAATACTAGGACCCGCATAGAAGTTGTGCTTTTTCATGATGATAAATGGTTGGGTTGTGAATTTATTGGCAAATATAATAGTTTATTCGGAGGTGACAAAATATAATCATAAAAAAAGAAAAAAGATTGAATAACCTCCTGCTATTATATGGATAGTAGGTACGATTTCAATCTTTTTTCTTTTAAAATTAGGTTGGAAAGAGTTATAACCCTAATTGACGTTCAATATCTCTTACAGCATCTGAGAGACCATCTACATTTTTTCCTCCTGCTTGTGCAAAGAAAGGTTGGCCTCCGCCGCCACCTTTTATATATTTGGCCGCACTTTTTAACATAGTTGCAGCATTTCTACCTTCAGCCACCAGTTCGTCAGAAAGAGCAAGAGTTAGAAGTGGTTTACCAGCGTTGGCGGTAGCACCAATAAAAAGGGTAGGTGTAGAGGCTTTCTTACGTATTGAGAAAGCTACTCCTTTAACTATTTCTGGCGGTAGAGGAGAGGTAAGACGTATAATAGCTATATTATCTTTGATTTCAGCATTTTCAAGAAGTCTTTCTGTGAGAAGTTCTATTTTTTCTTTCATAAACTCCTCGACTTGATGCTTCAACTGAGCATTCTCATCAAGAGCTCTCATAACAGAAGTTTTAATATCTGTTGCAGAACCGAGTAAACCTGAAATATGTGTCATCGTATCCTGTAGAATGTCAAGCATATTTTCAACGCCAGCTCCACTAACTGCTTCAATACGGCGTATACCTGCCGCCACTGAGCTTTCAGAAACTATACGAATCATACCAATGTTGCCTGTATTAGCTACATGTGTACCTCCACATAATTCTATTGAGTCACCGAATTTTACGACACGTACTTTATCTCCGTATTTTTCGCCAAATAGTGCCAATGCTCCCATTTCTTTAGCTTGCTGAATAGGAAGCTGACGGTGTTCCTGTAAGGGTGTAGCAGAGCGTATAATAGAATTTACTGTATGTTCTACTTGTCGAAGCTGTTCGGGAGATACTTTTTGAAAGTGTGAGAAATCAAAGCGAAGAGCATCAGGCGTAACTAAAGAACCTTTCTGTTCAACATGGTTACCAAGTACTTGCTTCAGGGCGTAGTGCAGTAGATGAGTAGCTGAATGATTGGCAGAAGTAGCTTCACGTTTTTGCTTATCAACGCTTATTTTAATAATTGAATTGACATCTGAAGGAAGAGAAGAAGTAAGTGCCACTCCAATATTATGCTCGCGTTTAGTATCAAAAATTTCTATTATCTTGCCTTCGCTATCTTCAATATAACCTTTATCACCTGACTGACCACCCATTTCTGCATAAAGGGGTGTTTCAGCAAATATTATCTGGTAAAATTCTTTGTTTTTTTGTTTAACTTTACGATACCGGAGAATTTTTGTTAAGGTTTCAAGAGTATCGTAACCAACAAACTTTTGCTCTCCTTCATTAATAGAAATCCAATCCTGGGCTGTAACAGCAGCTGCATTGCGGGCACGTTGTTTTTGAGCTTGCATTTCTTCATTGAATTGAGTATGATTCAAAGTCATACCATTCTCTCGTAGAATGAGCTCTGTAAGATCAAGTGGGAAACCATAGGTATCATAAAGAGTAAAGGCAGCTTTTCCTGATATCTCTGTTTGATTCTGAGATTTTGTGTTACGTATAATCTCATCAAGTAATTTGATACCATTATCAAGAGTACGTAGGAAAGCTTCTTCTTCCTCTTTTATAACTTTCTTTATAAGGTCTTGTTGCGCTTTTAATTCTGGATAGGCATTCCCCATCTCTTGTACAAGTATATCAACAAGTCTGTATATGAAAGGATCTTTTTGGTTAAGAAATGTATAAGCATAGCGAACAGCTCTACGTAATATTCTGCGAATCACATATCCTGCTTTTGCGTTAGAAGGTAACTGTGAATCGGCAATCGAAAATGAGATAGTACGTAAATGATCAGCTATTACTCTCATAGCTATATCTACTTCAGTTTTTTCTCCGTATTTAAGATTTGAAAGTTCAGCAATCTTATTTATAATAGGAGTGAAAACGTCAGTATCGTAATTTGATGTCTTATTTTGGAGAGCCATACAAAGACGCTCGAATCCCATACCTGTATCTATTACATGTATAGGTAGAGTTTCAAGTGTGCCGTCAGCTTTCCTATTATATTGCATAAAGACTAAATTCCAAATTTCAATAACTAATGGATTGTCTTTATTTACGAGATCGGCACCTTTAATAATTTTACGTTCTTCATCACTACGTAGGTCAATGTGAATTTCGCTACATGGTCCGCACGGACCAGTATCACCCATTTCCCAAAAATTATCTTTCTTATTTCCGTTTATAATGTGATCTTTTGGTAAGAAATTTTCCCATATTTCGGCAGCTTCATTGTCTCGTGATAAGCCGTCGGCATTAGATCCTTCGAAAACTGTAGCATATAATCGCTTGGGGTCAAGTTTCAGAACGTCTACAAGATATTCCCAAGCCCATGCTATAGCTTCTTTTTTGAAATAATCTCCAAAACTCCAGTTACCTAACATCTCAAACATCGTATGATGGTAGGTATCATGTCCTACCTCTTCGAGATCGTTATGCTTGCCGGAAACTCTAAGACATTTTTGACTGTCAGCTACACGAGGAGCTATAGCTGGATGATTACCGAGAATGATATCTTTAAATTGATTCATACCGGCATTTGTGAACATCAGAGTGGGATCATCCTTTATCACCATAGGTGCTGAGGGTACGATTTTATGGCCCTTGCTGGCAAAGAAAGATTTAAAAGAATCTCTAATTTCTTTAGATGTCATTGTATTCATAATGTAGTATAGAGTGTTCAATTCCTTAAGCCCAAACAAGCAGAGTTGCGGGAATTGAGTTGCAAAATTAGCAAACTTAGACTATTTTTGCAAAATTAATCATTATATAAAGTGAGAGGAGTATATTACAGATATAATACAGAGACTGATAATTTTGAACGTATTTATCCTTCTGTATGGGATAGATTGCGTGTAGCAATCTTGTTGGTGATATGTTGTGGAATAACAGCAGTAGTAATTTATGTAATATGTTATTATTCATTCAGTACTTCTGTAGAACGTCAATTGCGAGAAGATAATCTTAAACTTCAACGTGAATATGTAATATTAAGGCGACGAGTTGAACAGACGGGACATATACTAAGAAAAATTGAAGATAGAGATAGAACATTATATAATATTTTACTACAAAATGATTCTATGGCTTCTTCTCCAACATTTATAACTTATCAGAATAAAATAAAACATAATAAATTACAGGATATGGATAGTCATAAAATTATAAAAGCTTTTAATAATGAAGTAGATTTGCTTGAACATAGATTATACGAACAAATACAATTCTTTAAGGAACTTGATGAACAACTTAGAACTATGGATAGGGAATTATGTAAAATACCATCTGTATTGCCCTTAGAACGTAGATACGCAGAGCTTGTCGGTACTTTTGGCTTAAATTTAACACATAGAGGTTCAAAATTTCATGAAGGTGTTGATTTTATCGCTCCTACAGGAGTACCTGTATATGCTACAGCACATGGTAGAGTTGTTAATATCGATAATAATAGTAGTGGTTTTAATGTTACACTACAACATGAAGGAGCTTATACATCAGTATATTCTCATCTTGGTAAGATAATAGTAAAACAAGGCCAAGAAGTTGTTAAGGGTGAAGTAATAGGTTTTGTTGGAGAAACAGAAAAAAATACATCTTCTTCATATTTACATTATGAGGTAAGGTATAATAACCAGCCTGAAAATCCTCTTGATTATTTTTATTTGGATTTTACACCCGAGGAATATGAAAGGTATTTAAATAGAGCTGAAGATGCAGTTAAAGTAATAGATTGAATAATTATAAAAATAATGGAAACTGATAATTTATCAAAACAATATTATAAAATAAAAGATGTAGCAGAGATGTTAGGTGTAAGCCAGGCTACCTTAAGATATTGGGAACAGGAATTTCCAGAGTGTAGTCCAATAAGGAGCCCTAAGAATCAACGATATTATAAACCTTCAGATATCAAGATTCTACGGATAATACATTATCTGTTAAAAATAAAGGGTTTAAAGATTGAAGCTGCAAAAGAACAGTTAAGGTTAAACCCTGAGAATATCTCCAAGCGTGTTGACATAATCAGGCGGCTCACCGAGGTCAGGGATGAGTTAAAATTGATTCAGAAAGCTTTAGAAATAAGAAAATTATGATTTTATAATCATAATAGAATCAAAGATTAGAATTATAATATCTTGGATCTCCTGTGATATTCTTACCGACAAATGGAGGTAAAGGATAAGGAGTATCAGATGTCGGTAATTCTATTTCTGCTGTAATAAGAGGTGATAGATAGCCTGAGTAAACATCAATTTCCCATTTGAATCCTTCAAACTCGACATAATGTCGAGTTTTTTTCAGTATGGGCTTTTGACATAAAGTAAATAATTGTTTAGCATCCTCTAAAGGTATACTGTACTCAAATTCTATACGTGTATCGCCGTGGTTTACACCTTTGATAGTAAGATATGCTCTTTCACCGATTGTTCGAACACGAACTACTCTATCAGGTGTACGAGATAAGTATCCTTGAAATATAGTCTCAGAATGTGATACCATATCTATAAAAGATAGGTTTCGCACAAGATATTTATGTTCAATCTCAAGCGACATAATAATTATTGTTAGAAAGTAAACATAAACTGAGTCATTATTCTGGAGTCACTACCACTTCCAACATTCCATGTAGTCCTACGTCCGAAATCATATTCAACACCTATTTGAAAATAAGAGCTAAAATTGTACAGTAAATTAGTAGCCCAATACATTGCATAACGATAATTATTTATATTACCGGGCTCTTTACTTTCTTGAATTGCATAAGTTCCAATATCCCAGAGTCTTGCCTGTGATATTACAGTATTCGCTTGCCATTTCTTATTGAAGTTATAAGTAGCTCCTAAATTTATACCCATCATAGGGGTTGGAGTCATTTTACCAAGTTGTGCAGATGACGGTGTAAAAGAGAGTGGTAATCCTGAAAAATCCTGAATATAGTAACCCAGACCTTTACCATAGATTGCCTGTAGGTAAAGTATTAGGGGTTCAATAGGATTAAGGTTACCACTAACCATTAGTCCCCAACCTATTGCATGACGTTTTAATTTTTGAACCTCATCGCGATACAGAAAATTTCTGATTACTCCGCTAAATCTAATTCGATTGTAATCAGAGTATGCCCATTCTATCCATACCGGTAGATCAGGTATATATTGCGTATAATAGTTAGGATTACATACCAGTTCCCCTTCAGCTGACTCATCGTTCCATTCTTTATAATCTTTTCCATAGTAACGGCCGTTTGAAGAATAGAAAGTCGCTATATCCAGACCTATCGCACCAGCAAAACCTTTGTAATATGGTGTCTGATACATAATCTCATGTACTGTCGCTGATACACGTCCACTTGGGCCTTGGGGATCAATAGTAGTAGGTTGGCCGGCTTTTTCATCTGATAATAGAGTTGTTTTTCGTCCAGCTGTGAAACCATAGAAAGATATAAAAGCTTTCTTTAAACTAAGGTTATTATTAGTACCATTTGCACCGAATTGTATATAACCAGTGATCTGATTTCTGGTACCTCCTAATCCTACAATCTGTAAATCCACATCCGCGTTAAGAGTATTAATGAAAAAATCAGATCGTTTACCTGACTGGGCAGGCACAGGAATAGCATTAGTAGTAAAATTGATACCAGCACCGGAAATCTGGTAAAGATTATTTCCTAAGTCTCCACCTATAATAGGATTAATCTGACCTCCAATAGATAATACAAAAGAATTATCTTCAGTAGAAATTGCAAAATGGGGGACAGGTATATCTTTATTGCCTTTGGGACGGTCTTTGTACAGCATTAGATTAATTAATGAATCAGCGTGTACTTTAGTAAAGTTTATTACCTGTCGACTTACTGCCTCAATATCTGGTGAAGTATTTGCATATAAAGATATGTGGCTGTAAATAAGTAAGACAAATGTCAATAGTAACCACAAATATTTTGTGATGAAGGTAAAAGATAGTTTCATATTTATTAAATTAATTTTTATTAGATAAAGAACTTTCATACTGTCTCTCTAGAAATAACTTGACTTCTTTAAAGAGTTCGGAAGCAAATACAAAGTCATTTAAGGATTTTGAAGTACTTCTAAAAATACTTTTATCATTTCCTGTCCAATCACAATGACCTTTATTGATAAAGATGATTTTTTCACCTATACCAAGTACAGAATTCATATCGTGGGTATTTATGACAGTTGTGATATTATACTCATGTGTAATATCGCTTAATAATTCATCTATCATAATAGATGTTTTGGGATCTAAACCAGAGTTCGGTTCGTCACAAAAGAGATATTTAGGATTTAGTGCAATGGCACGGGCAATAGCAACACGTTTTTGCATACCTCCTGAAATCTCTGATGGATATTTGTTATCAGCTTTTTCAAGTCCTACGCGGTTTATACAGAATCTTGCACGTTCTAATTGTTGTGCATGAGAGTCTTTACTAAACATTTTGAGAGGAAACATCACATTTCCTAATACAGTTTCATTGTCAAATAACGCTGAGCCTTGAAAGAGAACTCCAATTTCAGAACGTAATTGCTTTTTCTGGTTTTCATTCATTTCACGAAATACTCTCCCATCATAGAGAATTTTACCTTCTTCAGGAGTTAAAAGACCAATTAGGCACTTCATGAATACTGTTTTTCCAGAACCGCTTTGACCAATAATAAGATTTGTCTTGCCAGTCTCCATAGTAGCAGAGACGTCGAAAAGAATCTGTTGACCATCAAACCATTTGGATATATTATGAGCCTCTATCATTGCAACATTAATTTTGTGAGAATAACATCAGCTAATAAAATAAGTATAGAACTTGCTACAACAGAATCTGTACTTGCCTTTCCAACTTCTAAAGAACCTCCTTTTACAAAATATCCAAAAAAACAAGCTACAGAAGATATAATAAATGCAAATACTACAGTTTTAATAATTCCATACCAAACATACCATTCATTAAAGAACGACTGAATACCAAACACATAATTCTCAACAGATATCATACTTGAAAACTCAGCTACCAGCCAACCTCCCAATAAACCTACGAACATAGACATAATGCATAAGATTGGGACAAATATTATAAAGCCAATAATCTTAGGTAAGGCAATAAAATTAGCAGAGTTCAAACCCATTATATCCATTGCATCAATCTGCTCAGTTACTCGCATTGTACCAATCTCAGAGGCTATATTACTTCCAACTTTTCCTGCTAAAATTAAGGACATCATAGTAGATGAGAATTCCAATAATAGAATTTCTCTTGTGGCCAAGCCAGTAGAATATGAAGGGACTAAAGGGGAAACGATATTAATTGTCATTTGTATACAAATAACAGCTCCAATAAAAATAGATACAATCAGTACTAAAGGTATGGAATCCACACCAAGTTTATTAATCTCAAAAATTAGAGACTTGCCAAATTCTCTCCACTTATCAGGGAATTTAAAAACCTGGCCTATAAATATACAATATCGGCCAAAAGTCTTAATAGAAGAAACTATCATTTATATAGAAAATATTGTAAATCAGTAATATGATTGGTGATATTTTATTATACATAAAGCATATACTGAATCATAGGGATAAAATGAAATATCAATTTATGTAGATATATAATAAAACATAGCAAAGTTAAGTAAAAGAGTTGAGGTAAGCAACTACAATAACTATATAGTTTTGCCAAATTACACAATTTATACAAAGATGAAATATTACCATTCTTATGATGGTATATAGGAACAATTTCAACTTTTCCAAAATACAACTTATATAATATCACTATATTAGTTAAGGAAAAGAGTATTAAGATAATAGGGGGATAGTAGCCCTATAAATTAGAC
>CAMWVA010000127.1 GCA_947177575.1 uncultured Porphyromonadaceae bacterium
TCGGCAAATGCCTTGGCGGTGAATACGCAGTTACCGTTCAGAGCGATAGGCTCGGTGTAGAGAGCGCTTTCCTCGGTAGGTTCGGTTCCATCAGCTGTATAGCGGATTTCGGCACCCTCGGTCTCGCATGTCATGACCACAGAGTCACCTTCACGTCTGATTACCGGAGCGGCAGTCTGGTAGTCTGCATATACGAACTCGAATGTCATCACCTCGGAGTCATTGAAGCCATCGCGGCGAGCGAAATAGCTTACGGTACAGTCCTCGGTCAGAGCGACAGGTTCGGTGTAGAGAGTCCATGCTTCGGCGTTAGAGATTTCAGCGTCGGCAACGGTGGTGTACCATACGTTGGCCTGAGCATCATCTACGCTGAGTGTCAGCTTAAGGTTCTCAAACTTGGCAGCGGGATTGGCAACGGTCATGTCGCTTACGACAAGCTCAGTCTTTTCCGAATCGAATAGACCGTCAGCAAATGCCTTGGCTGTAAACACGCAGTTACCGTTCACGGCAATAGGCTCGGTGTAGAGAGTGCTTTCCTCAGTAGGTTCGGTTCCGTCAGCTGTATAGCGGATTTCGGCACCCTCAGTCTCGCATGTCATGACGACAGAGTCACCCTCACGCTTGATTACCGGAGCGGCAGTCTGGTAGTCTGCATATACGAACTCAAACGAAGCAATCTGTGAGTCAAGGAAACCGCCACGGCGAGCGAAGAAGCGCACTGTGCAGTTGGAGTCAAGGGCAATAGGCTCGGTGTAGAGAGTCCATGCTTCAAAATCTTCCGGAGCAGCGTCCGGATTAAGTGTATACCATACTGAAGCACTTTCATCCCATACTGAAAGTGTGAGAAGGAGATTCTCAAACGATGCGTAAGGCATCATCATCATCATATTGGATACGCTGAATTCGCTCACGGCAGATTCGAAGAGACCTTCGGCATACGTACGGGCACGGAATGTGCAGTTCTCAGTGATGAATATCGGTGAGATATAAAGCTCGCTCTCTTCTGTAGGCTCTGTCCCGTCGGTAGTATAACGGATTTCGGCACCCTCGGTCTCGGTAGTCATGACTATGGAACGTCCATCCTCATCTCGTTCAATCTTCGGAGCTGCTGCCGTATAGTTGGCGCGCAAGAATACGAATGTCTCGATGTCGGAGTCGTTGAAGTTATCACGGCGAGTGAAGAAGTGTATGTAACAGTTCTCGGTCAGTAATAAGGGACGAGTATAAAGTTCCCAGTTTTCTGTCTCCTCGGGTACTGCGTCATCGTCGTTAGTATACCATATTGAAGCTTCAGAATCGGCGCAAGTGAGTGTGAGCAGCTTATTCTCAAATGATGCGTATGCTACCGGAACAGCCATATTGGCCACTGTGAAGTCAGTGACTTCGGAATCATACATATCCTTCTTGAATGCACGTGCACGGAAGGTACCGTTGCAGACGATAAGTACTGGCTCAGTATAGAGATTGCTCTCCTTAGTCGGTTCTGAACCGTCGGTAGTATAGCGGATTTCAGCTCCTTCGGTCGGACACTTCATTACGATGTGGGTGCCTTCCTCGTTACGTTCGATAGTAGTAACGGCTACTTGGTAATCAGAACGCTGGAATACGAATGTCTGTACGTCGGATGCATTGGCGTCATCATCTCCCGCGAAAAAGCGATATGTGCAGTCCTCAGCCAGTGCAATGGGCTCAGTGTAGAGAGTCCATGCGTTCACATTGTCGAGACTGAGCTCAGGATCGGTAGTATACCAGATGCTTGCACCTTCGTCAGTCGTAGAGAGTACGAGTGTGAAGTTATCGAGAGTAGCTGTAGGCACTGCAAGCTTATCGTTGCCGATGATATATTCCGAGATAACGGAATTATACATGTTGTCGGCTGTCACCATTGCGCGGTAAACAGCACCTTCCTGAATACGGATGGGATTTTCGTAGAGAGGGCTGTTAACCGTCGGTTCTGAGCCGTCGGCAGTATAGTGTATCTGGCCACCTTCTACACTTGTGGTTATCACGATGTGTGTGCCTTGGGCGTTGCGGTCGATTGAAGGAGCCTGTGCCTGATAAGCAGAGTATACGAATGTCAGACTTTCGATGTCAGAGTCGTTGAAATTGTCGCGGCGAGTGAAGAAGCGGAGTATGCAGTCGCCGGTCATCTCAAACGGAGCTGTATAGAGTGTCCACGCGCTGGTATCCTCTACGGAAGCTTCTGAATCGGTGGTATACCATATCTGAGCCTTTTCATCGGCGCAAGTCATCACCATCTTAAGGTTTTCGAAGTTTGCGAACGGAACAGGAACAGCTATGTTAGACACTACATAGCGGTTCATCTTCGAATCGAAGAGACCGTCGGCAATTGCGATTGCGCTGAAGGTGAAGTTACCCTCGATAAGGATAGGTTCAGTGTAGACAGCACTATTTGTTGTGGGCTCCGAACCATCTGTCGTGTAGTAGATGGTTGCACCCGGTGTGGAGCTTTCCATTACTATGTGAGTGCCTTCGGCATTACGCTCGATGGTCGGGTCTGCCACACGGTAGTCGGAATATACGAAAGAGAAGTTCTGGACGTCGGAGTTATTGAAATTGTCACGGCATCCTAAGAAACGGACAGTGCAGTTTTCCGTAAGTGCTATCGGACCGTTATAGGTTTCCCAAGCTTCCATATTGTCGGGAGTGGCCTCTGCATCAAATGTGTATTTAATCGTGGCCTTCTCGTCAGGACATGAAAGCACGAGCATCTTGTTTTCGAACACTGCCGTAGGATTCGGTACAGCGAGATTCATCACTATGAAATCCACTGTATTTGAGTCGAATAATCCGTCAGCAAAAGCGCGTGCGCGGAATGTTCCGTTGCCAGCGATTTCTACTGGTGCGGAATAGAGCGTGCTCTGCAGTGTTGGTTCTGATCCGTCAGTTGTGTATCGGATCTCTGCTCCTTCTGTTTCGCATTCCATCACGACATGAGTACCTTCCGGATTTGATGTGAGTATGGGTGCTGCTACCTGATAGGAAGAGTAGAAGAAGGAGAAGGAACCTACTTCAGAGTTATGGTATCCTTCATGGCTGCTGAAATACCTGACGGTACAGTCTTCCGTAAGTGCCAAAGGAGCTGAGTAGAGGGTCCATGCATCCGTATCTGTGACAGGCGCGTCACCGAGGGTATAATAGAACTTAGAGTCAGCCTCAGAAGAGGAAAGCACGAGATGCTTGTTCTCGAAAGTGACTGATGGCAACTCAGCTTGTAGGAAATCTACAGTATAATCGGTAATTACGGAAGGGAATAGGTCATTGCCGAAAGATCGTGCTTTGAAGGTGCCGTTAGCTGTAATGGCGACAGGACCGTTGTAGGCGGTACTTGATTCACCTGGCTCGCTGCCATCAAAGGTGTAGCGTATGGTGGCGTTCGGAGTTTCTGTTACCATTACGATATTTTTCCGGTCAATGTCCGGAGCCACTGTCGGGGCAGACGCCTGATGGTCGGCATAGACGAACTTGAATTCCTGGATGTCAGAGTCGTTGTAGCCTTCGCAGCGTGCGAAGAAGCGGACAGTACAGTCCTCTGTAAGATTAAGAGGTTCTGTATATACGGTCCAGGCGGATTCATCTGTCTGAGTCGCCTTGTTGTCAGTAGTATAGAGAACTTTCGCACCCGGGAGTCCACAGCTCAGATGCAGCTTCAATCCGGTGTATTTTGCAGTAGGGATATCCTGGAATTTGAAGTTGAGGTTGGGGTCTTCGTCATCCCAGTCTCCGGGTATTACTTCGGTAGAGTGCCCGGTGTTCGGCCCATCAGCCAAGGCATAGTTACCGAAACTGGTGAAGACGATGGCTCCCATTACTATGATTGTTCGTTTCATTTAATTCGGTTATTTAATTAGTATAATTTCAACGATTCTTTACGCCACGCACGGGAACGAAGCCGTCATAGTTCCAACGGTCACGTCCTTGCGTAGCAGTGAGTGCGCCGCTTGTGCCTCCAATTTGGAATAGCCATGTGTAGCGGTCAGCTGAAATCCAGTAGGAGACCCATGCGTGCATGGCTTTTCCTCCGCCCGGATACTCAGCAGTGTTCGCTGCCTTCATACCGCAGATTGGGATGCAAAGCACATTGCCTGTCTCCAAAGATTCAAATCTTACATAACGCATAAAGATGTTGGCTCTGTTGGCTGCCGCACTGGGAGAATCGCTCAATTTTTCTGGTAATTCCACCACTTCAACTTTTATCTGCTCACCATTGCCGGCAGTGTAGGTGGAAGGAATCTGAACACCCGATGGAATAAGGCTTAACCATTCAGCTTCTGTAGCCACGTGGTAGCCCTCAGGCACCGGCATACAGGCGGGATCAGTCCAAGGGATATTTCTCGGAGTAGATTGATTGGCGTTGGGGTCATTGCTGGTCCAAGGAGAGTAGCCTAACTGGCGACCATACTGGAAAAAATTACCTATTGACATTGCCCAGTTATGCTGATAAGCCTCCTCGACGGTTTGACCGATTTCGGGGAATACCTGTTCTGCGATGTCAGGAGTAGTGGCATTGAATGCCATCCAGGTTGACCCTCCGATTTCAACAGTCTGAATCTGATAGGGTGATGCTGCCACACGGATTGTGACGTGGTCGTAGCTTGTATTCATCACTGTCTTCTTGACATACATCCGGATCTCATAGTCAGGACGTGCCTTCATCTGAGGATTAATGTTGACATTGAATTTTGTAATGACTGCCTTATCGGTATTGTAAGCCTTCTCAGCTACGAACTTCACATGTTTGGCTTCGATGGAATCGACAAGCACACGCTGTCCGGTGTAGATGATGGTATCAATATCTACTTTCATTTCCGAGGAGAAAGCTATCTTCATAGCCGCCGCTCCGGAGTAAGGTACCTCGATGATATTGTTAACATAGTCTACAGTGACATCTTCGGGAAAAACTGATAGGGCCGGGTCTATGTGCAGACCTTTCGACATGTCAGGCGAGCTGTTAAGCGTGTCGCCCTCCTCCCAGTCGGTCATGGTGAATGTAGCCTTAACAGTGGCATTCTTGTCATATACGCGAAGGGTATAGACCTTGTTACGTTCTACGGTTTCAATCACGGCGGGGACGGTGATTTCCGTTCCGTCTGCGCTTCCGTGTACAGTCACGTGGACTTCCCTGTCGCTTTCGAAGATCATGAATACTCCTTTCTCTACTCCTGTAGGTGCCTGGGCGTATTCGTGTGTGTAGACGGTAGTGCTGGCATTGGGCATTATACCCTCTCCTGCGAATATATATGTCGAAGCAGGAGCATCATCGACGGTAATGGAGTATATATCCATATCTGCGTCTCGTGCGTCGAGGTCGATTCGGGCTACACCGCGCTTCATGGTTAGTTCGCAGTCCATCTGCGATGCCTCAATCTGAGTGTATGCCGAAAGGAAGAGGGGAGCAGAAGATGCGCCTTCTTCTGTAGTGATGGATGTGAGGGCGAATTCTGCTTGTGTCGTTTCTTCGGTGACATCTATGTCGATACCCGATACGCAGTAGAGTGCACGCGTAGTGCCCTTGACGAGGTTGATTTCTTCAGGATCGTAGGAATTTATAACGCTCTTACTGAAGAGGCCGTCGGGACCGAACTGGAAGACGCTGATGGCGTCCTGAGCATCAGATGCTGAGGCACCTGAGGCTGCCGGCATTCCCTTTATGGCAAGGGAGAAATCGGGATCAGCGTTGGCACCGCCTGTCGCTTGCATTTCATCCTTGTCAGAGCAGGAAGCGAGAGTCATCGCTCCGAAAAGTGCTAAAAGTCCTGCGCCGGTCTTAAATATATTGTTGGTCATTTGTTTCTGATGTTATGAAGTTATTGTTCAGATTGCAACGGGGATTATTCCATCGGTAGTCTGGTGATATCGGTGACCTTGCTTACCGGCAGTCTTCCTGCCCAGCCCAGTTCCACAAGTACTTTTGCAGAAAATCTGGTGAATGCTTCACCGTAGGTCATGTTGCCGTCATGTCCGTATCCGAGACAATGTGCGAATTCATGGAATATGGTCTGTCGTGCCCCGTTGAAAGTCTCACCTCCTACAGGTGAAGTGTCGGGATAGAAATTGTAGTATCTGTCTGCAGACATACCGAATGTCTGGCCGCCACCGAGACCAAGCACACCATGTACACAACCCATCATAAGACCTCCCTGTCTGTTTACTCTTGTCAATATCTCTTCGAGTGTAATGATTCTACCGGAGTCAATAAATTTTCCGTCCCATGGCTCGTAGGCATCTACGTAGTCCTGGGTTGAGAACATGTAGGTCATATCGTATGCTAAGCCTATTGCGAGGCGGCAAAGTAAGGGAGTCATGTGTGTCCAGGAAGGATGTCCGTTATCGGCACCGTAGGCGCTGAAGCGTATAAACCAGTTCAGTTTTATCTCAGCGATCTTGTTCATGAAGACATCATCCTTATCCCATTCGAACTTCAAGCTTACATCACCGGGACTAAGATCCGGTATGGCCGGAATTTTTATTTTTCGTCCGCTTTCACCGTCAAAAACGCAGTCCTGTTGAGTAATAGGTAAGGTAAAGAAAGCCTCCTCAAAAGGATTAACCTCTTCAAACACGGCTAAAGTAACCCATTCCGGAGAGACCTTGTTGAAACATGCCGTCACCTTTACGTCTTTCAGGGTATAGGGAGAATAATATCTAACAGCCAGTTGGCCGTCATCACGCATCCATACTTGAAGCGGCTCACAGGTATAGAACCAGCGTTCCTGATTGTTGTAGAATGTTGACCTTGGTTCGTCATTAAGTAGCATTGTACGTATATCATAGCGCCATTGTTCCTGTTTCGCTACATACAGCAGTCCGGATTCCATCTCCGGGTGACGGTAATCAAGATTGATATGAGCGATTTTTCCAGCTTCGAGCATAAGGTCGGAGAATTCGTAGGTCTGCACTATGTCATCCCCGTTGTCACGGCTTGACTGTATCTCGACATAGCCGCTTACCGGCCGATCGGAGGGTAAAGTGGTGAAAGTGAATACTCCCGTCGGGTTATAGATGTCATAAGAATCTACGGTATGTGTGCCGGAGTAGTTGCCGGAGGCGTTTAAAGAAGTAGGAATCTCTTCATTGATGCTCACTGATACTCTCTTGATGTGGCGCCATTGGGATATATTTGGCATCTCGATGTCCACACTCACCATTGCCGCGATGTGCTCAAGGATCACATTGGAGGTAATGCCATCGGCTCCAAGCGTAAACGGAACTTTATTATAGCAGTAGATACCGTCCATCGGCTGGTCTTTTTTTTCGTTGACCAACCATGCATCGTCAATGTACTCCGGCTGACTAAAGCTAATTCCCTCGGCATCATTAAGTGTACCAAGGCAGAGCAGTGTGTAATCTCCGTATGGCAGCCCCTCTATGGTCAGCTTGGTGTTTTGGTTGTCAATACGGCCATAGTAATGAGGTACGATTTTTCCGTATTTGTCGGCTACGAGCCACTTTAGTTCGGATATCACAGGCTGTTCCTCTTCTCCGTCTGCACGTGTGATGACACCAATCTGAGAGCTTTCTGTGGCGATATTGAAAATCGCTTTTCCTTCTCTGTCTATGCCGTTTATGTCGGTCTCCTGAAGGAAATCGTCACTTGCACATCCCGCGAGTGAAATAACAGATAGGCAAAGAAGTATCTTATTTATATTGTTCATAAAAGTCATATTTGAATCTAATTGGATTAGTCGAGATTCTTAACTCCTCTGACAGCCATGAAACCGTCGTAGTTCCATCTGGAAAGGCCGGATGTCACAGCAGGTTCTTCATTGGTTCCTCCTACTTGTAATAGCCATAGACACCTATCTTCGTAGATCCAATATCCAACCCATGCACTCAGAGCCCTGTCACCACCGGGATATTCGTCCCAGTTATTAGCTTTCATGCCGCATATCGGGATTATCAGTACATTTCCGGTTGTCAATGATTCGAATCTCATGTAGCGCATCAGAACACCGGCTTTGTTAGCCTGGGCACTTGGTGAGTTGGTAAGTGTTCCGGGAAGTGTGATGAGTTCCGCTTTGATTTCTTCGCCGTTTCCTGCTGTGTATGTAGAAGGCAGTTGTGTACCGTTTGGTATAAGGGATAGCCAGTCTGCTTGAGTAGCCACATGATATCCTTCAGGCACCGGCATAGCCTCCGGGTCGCCCCAGGGCGCATTTCTGGTTATCTCGCTGTTACCGTTCGGGTCGTTGCGGGTCCAGGGTGAGTAGCCTTTAATCTTTCCATACTGGAAGAAGTTACCGATAGCAGTAGCCCAGTTCTGCTGATACATTTCCTCTACAGTCATTCCGTCTATTGGGAATACCTGTACATTCGGGTCGGATGACATTGCGTTGAATGCCATCCATGTGCGTCCGGCAATCTCGACGGTCTCGATTGTACGGGTAGGATTGACAGCTACGTTTACTTCCACGAAATTGTGGCGTCCTTCCTCGTCCTGAATATTTATAATCAGGGAGTAGGCAAGGCGTTTGTTAGGCTCGACTGAAAGATTAAATGAAGATATATATCCTCCATCGATTTTCATAGGCTCGTTGGCGGATACCTTAGCGGTTGATATTTCACCTTCTATTGAGCTGATACTTACTTTTGTATTGGCCAGGAATGCCAGTTTGATATTCTTTGCGCCCTCGAATGGTACAGTCACTGTATTGTTGCCATAGTCGACCTCCACTCCTTCGGGCACTACTGAATTAAGCTGGTCTATGAATATACCTTTGTTTGTTGACGGAATTGCTCCGGTTGTGCTTCCTTCCTGCCAATCCTTGACAGTGATGGCTCCTGTAACGTTGGAGTTGATGTTGGTTATCTGAAGGGTATAGACCTTGTTACGCTCTATGGAAGGGATAGAAGTCAGGATATTGACGGGGGAGTCGCCATATTCGCCAAGCACACGCACGTTAACCGGACGTGTCGATTCAAAAATCTGGAACATACCTGTCTCCACGCCTTGGAAGGGCTCTGTAAATTCACGGGAGAATGAGACAGTGGCTTCATCAGGCATACTGCCACATGGAAAGACGAATGTAGAGGCTGGAGCGTCTTCAACGATAACTTTGTTGATAATGATGTCCTGATCGATGGTGTTGGCGAAATCAATCCTTGCTACACCTCGTTTCATCTCAATCTCGAGGCGTCCGTTGCTCAGGTTTTCCTCACTGAAGTCGATTGCACCCGAATAGAACATCGGAGCCTTTTCATCACCAGCCTTGCAAGTGACGGTTGAATTTAGGAAAGCCTCTTCTTTCATTCCCACTTCAGGATTGAGATCGATTTTCGACACACAGTAGATTTTCGTCGTGCCGTTGGTAGGTAATCCTATGACCTCTGCGTATGGATCGTCGATGTCGGTTCTTAGGAAGAAGTCTTCTCCCTTAAAGTGATAGACATTGACCTGAGATAGCATGTCAGCGTCTTCCTCCGATGAGCCTTTATAGGGGGCTCCCTTGAAAGCGAACCGGACTGTGCCGTCTGCTCCAACATCTCCAGTTGAAGCCGGATCATTCCTGTCAGTACATGCTGTAGTTGACAAGAGTGCTATACCGGCTATAAGAGCGGTAGGAGTCTTGAGAAATACTTTGTTCATGTAATTACTAAAGGTTAGAAATTAGTTAAAAGAATGTATTATGGGTTTCATTGTTTTGATTGGCAATCTTTATTATATAACCAAGAAATCCCCTCACCAAAGGGATCAGGGTTAGGTTAAATAGAAGGTCAGTAGCATAGAAATATCGGATTTCTCTAATCCGAATTTTAAAAATGTTGCAAAATTAATAAATATTCAGTGTAAATCCTAATAATTTCACATTTTTTTATTAAAAATAAAGGAAAGATCGCAATAACTTTTATTATATAATGCG
>CAMWVA010000128.1 GCA_947177575.1 uncultured Porphyromonadaceae bacterium
TATGGCAGAGTTCACCTGACGCACCGCTTAATATAGACTATATAATAAAAGCTCTTCAACCTAAGGATCGTAATAAACCACCGACACATTTTGATATAAGTCTGCGCTCAGCTGTGATACGTCGTGGTCGTTTTGCATACGACCGTATGTGGCAGCCGGTTAGTACCGACCCTTCGCGTATTGACTTTAATCATCTGCGTCTTATAGACATAAAGGCAGATTTGAGTCTGCCGCGTCTTGCCAATGACGACTTTACTTTAGACCTGCGTCGTCTTTCGCTTTCCACTCCACAGGGGTTCAGACTTAAGCGGTTCAGTCTGCGCGGTCATCTTACTCCTTATTTGCTTAGTCTGGAAGATATGCGTGTGGAACTGCCGGGTACCTCACTGCAGCCGTCGGATATTTCGCTTGAATTTGATGGTTATGCTGATATTGTTCCGGCACTGCTTGATCGTGGAATAAAAGTGACATTGTCTGACAATAAGGTCACACCTTCTGATTTGAGTGGTTTTTTACCGGCTCTGCGTCCTTTTGATATACCTCTGCAACTGACAATCGAAGCTGAAGGTAACCGCAGCCAGTTAGCAGTAAATAAGCTGGTTGTTA
The DNA here is from genome assembly GCA_947177575.1 of uncultured Porphyromonadaceae bacterium. Lineage (GTDB taxonomy): Bacteria > Bacteroidota > Bacteroidia > Bacteroidales > Muribaculaceae > Lepagella. The sequence goes on from CAMWVA010000128.1 coordinate 607, forward strand.
CCGATAGTGACGGTGGTATGGCAGTTGAAATAAAAGGTGAAGTCAATAACCTATCTGATACCAAACAACTGAAGGCGCAGCTCAGTCAGTTGTCGTTATATACCGGTCCTAAAACACTACAAAGTCTTCTTGCCCTTGCCGGAGTCAAACATGAAGATATAGTCCGTGTAGAGCCTATAGGGCAGGTAAAAGTCGAAGGTAAAGCCGGATTGGATATGGGTGCAGGTAAGGCTGAAGGAGATTTAGAAATTCTTACAGGTATCGGTCAGGTTGATGTAGAGGGCGTACTGTCAGGCCTGAGCAATTCCCAACGCCATATTCGTGCCGAAGCAACATTACATAACATTGAAGCCGGATTGCTGACAGGTAGGCATGAACTCGGCACTTTGACAGGAGCTGTCGATGCTGACCTCAGTATAGGTCCAGGTGGATTGAATGGTCTGGAAGGCACAGCTGATGTAGAAGTGGCTCAGATGCAGTGGAAGGGAATTGACCTTTCAAATCTTACTGTCAGTGCCAGTAAATCGGGACATAACATAGAAGCTAAAGCTGATATAGATAATCAATGGGTAAGTCTTAGTGTCGAAACCGGTTGTGTGCTTGACAGAGAAGATTCACAACTTACACTGACGGCTGATATAGGTTATCTTAATCCTGTATTCGCCCGTCTTAAGGGGCCGTTGGCAGGAAGTGAATTTTCCGGTATATGTGCGGTGGAATTGAATGGAAACAATATCGAAAATCTATGGGGTGAGGTTTCTCTCAGCAACCTGAACATACTTAAGGGAAACAGAAAACTTGCATTAGACAGACTCGAAATCCGTGCCACACAGCCTGTTGACAGATACCGTCAGGTAGACTTGACATCCGACTGGATAGAAGCTCATCTTACCGGAGTATTCAGTTATCGTGAGGCAGCAGTCACTTTGACTGACTATCTTAACTCAGCTATGCCTTCACTTGTGAGGCGTGCTCCGGAAAGTATAAATCGTGGTGATAATGACTTGACTCTTGATGTAAAAATCAGACCGTGTAATGCTTTAGCTGACTTTTTCAAGCTGCCTGTACGTCCTTTAACCGACGTGAATATTAATGCAAGCCTCAGTTCGGCACAGCATGTCGGTCAATTAAGTCTCAGTGCACCTTATCTCAGACAGGGAGAAAAGAAACTCATACAGCACACCTCTTTACAAGCCGTTTTTGATGCGGCTGATTCTTCGGCCAAAGTTAGTGTAAGTACTGTTATGCCGGTTAAAAAAGGAGAGATGCAGCTTAAGAGTAATATAAAAATGCAACGTGACAGTATTGATATACGGCTTGGGTTCAATCCCGACCGAGAATCCAATTTCAAAGGTTCTCTCGGTCTGAACGGCGTACTCGGACGTGATTCGGCTGACCGCACACTAAAAGCCTGTGTCAATATAGAACCCTCGCAATTTGAACTTAATCAGGCTGTGTGGTGCATAGACCCCACGCATATAGACTACGCTGGAAAACGTATTGAGGTGGAAGGTTTCAGACTATGGCATGAGGATCAGTATGTCGAAATAAACGGAATAGCTTCGGCCTCACCTTCTGATAAGGTAAATATCCGGTTAGCTGATATAGATGTCGGTTTTATATTCGATACACTTGACATAAATTATGTATCGTTTGGCGGAGTGGCTACCGGTGAAATAGAGGGCGTACAGGTGTTAGGACGTGATCCTGTAGCTCTTACTAAAACTCTGAGAGTCGAAAAACTTGCTTATAATGAGGCTATACTGGGAGATGCCGATGTGGAAAGCCATTGGGATAACACTGCTAAGAAAGTAGCTATAAATGCCAATGTCTCTCTTGACGGACGCCGTACAGCCGGTGTGGAAGGAGGAATATGGGTGACACGAGATTCTCTTAGTTTCGATATAGAGGCAGACCATGTCAATGTGGCCTTTCTGCGGCCTTTTATGGAAGCCTTCGCCAGTGACATAGGCGGAAGTGCTTCAGGTAAGGCCAAACTGTTCGGAACATTCAGCGATATAGACCTGATAGGTCGTATCAAAGCCGAGGATACACGGCTGAGATTAGGTTTTACTAATGTGGAGTATTTTACAAATGACTCAGTGATATTTGATCCCGGACATATCAAGGCTTCTAATGTGGTAGTACGTGATCGTTATGGTAACACGGCCATGCTCAACGGAGAGCTTACACATCGTTATTTCCATGACCCGCGTTTTGAATTCAGAATTTCTGAAGCTCAGTCATTGTTAGTATATGACATCAACGAACAGATGAATCCAGACTGGTATGGCACAATATTCGCTTCCGGAGGCGGATTGGTACGAGGGTGGCCAGGAGTTGTGATGATTTCTGTCGATATGGCTACCAGTCGGAATTCGGCATTTACTTTTGTACTTAGTGATACTCAGGCGGCTGGTGAATATAATTTTTTGACTTTCAGTGATGTCAGAAAAGAACAACAGCAGTTGGAGGCTGATACTATACCGGACTTTCTGAAGGCTTACCGTAATAAAGGCAGTCTGCCGGAGGAGAACCCCACAGTAGTAGATATGGACCTTCGTATGTCGGTCAATCCTGAAGCCTTACTTACAATTGTCATGGACCCTGTGGCAGGAGATAAGATAACAGCCCGCGGCTCAGGCTCACTGAATCTGCCGTATAATTCGCAGACCGATGTTCTGAATATGTACGGAAAATATACTGTGGATGAAGGTACATATAATTTTACGCTTCAAGACCTTATATTGCGAGACTTTATTATAAAGCCCGGTAGCAGCATATCATTTGACGGAGACCCGCTGAATGCCAATCTTGATATGGCGGCTGTCTACCGTGTTAATACTAATCTGTCGGATTTGGACAAAAGTTTCTCAACCGACCGTGACCTGAACCGTACAAATGTACCTGTAGATGCAGTATTGAAGGTACAGGGCAAGATGACATCTCCAAGCATTGATTTTGATATAGAGCTTCCTACATTGACGGCTGAGGTGGAACGTAAAGTCAAAAGTATAATATCTACTGACGACCAGATGAGCCGTCAGATAATATATCTTTTAGCACTTAACCGTTTTTATACTCCTGAATATATGGGTGGCGGTAGTAATACAGGCAGTGAATTGGCTGCAGTGGCTTCGTCTACTTTATCGGCACAGTTAGCCAATATGCTCGGTCAGCTTACCGATAAAATATCGCTGACGCCAGCCATACGCAGTGATAAGGGAGACTTTTCGGATGTTGAGGTTGACCTTGCCCTGTCATCAAAGCTGCTTGATAACCGTCTGTTAGTAAACGGAAATTTCGGCTATCGTGACCGTACCACTTCCACCACTACATTTGTAGGTGATTTTGATATAGAATATTTGTTATCACGCAACGGCGGTCTGCGTCTTAAGGCCTATAATCACTTTAACGATCAGAATTACTATCTGCGCTCAGCTCTTACCACACAGGGACTTGGTGTAGTTTACCGTCATGATTTCGATCGAATGTTTAATTTTCTTAAACGTCGTCGTAAGTCTGTTACCTCGGAGCAGGAAGCCACAGATGAATCAGAGATTACGGAGGAAGATGAAGATGAGCAGGGCGACGAAACCGAAGAAATCGGTGAGGAAGATAGTATAGAAGATATGACGGAAGCAGAGAGTGAAAAAAATAGTGGCGATGAATAGTATGAAGACGGACGAAAATGTTTAATTTTGCATGTTGAAGAGATAACATGGCTATTGGGGACATTGCAATAGGTGATGTAACAGCAGCCTGTGTTATGATAACCGTACAGTCAAATAAAAACTATGGCTTGGAATATAGATGGACTTCTTGAGCGAATAGGCCTGTTACAGGACAATAGTATAGGGCTGGCGATGAGCGGAGGCGGCGCACGTGGCTTCTCGCATATCGGAGTTCTTATGGCTTTCGAACGCTTCGGTATCAAGCCTGATGTCATGGCCGGGGTTTCGGCAGGTTCGATAGCAGTGGCATTATATGGAGCCGGTCTCAGTCCGCTTGAGATTCAGGAATGTTTTGCCGAGGCCTCGGGTATGAGTGACTTCACCGAGTGGACTATACCGAAGGAAGGTCTGATGCGCCTCAACCGGTTCGGAAAGCTTTTGGAATCATGGCTGCCGGTTAAGAATCTCGAAGAGATGCGTATACCGACAGTGATATGCGCTACCGATATAGAACATGGCAAAGCGATAGGCTGGCTGAAAGGTGAGATTGTACCAAGAGTACTGGCTTCATGTAGTATACCTGTGGTGTTCGCACCGGTTAAGATAAATGGTATTAATTATGTAGACGGAGGAGTGCTACGTAATCTGCCGGCGTGGGCAATACGTAAGTCATGTAAGACACTTTACGGTAGCAACTGTAGTCCGCTAAGTCGTGACTATCATTTCAAGGCTTCGGTACTTGACATAGCTCTGCGGTCATATCAGCTTATGTCGAAGGCCAACACTTTGCAGGACCTCCGCCTGTGTGACTATATTATACAGTCGTCGATTATGTCACAATACAAGACTTTTCAGCTCTCGATACTTCACAAAGCGGTGAAACATGGTTACGACGCTGCGTGCAGAGTGCTTGAGAAAAATCTTGAAAAGTAACGAGTTAATCAACACTATGCAAAAAGACACGAAAAAATGCTCACAGAGCGACCCCGGCAGTGAAGAACGTCTGATTATATACCAGCTGTTTCCACGCATACTGACCAATACTGAACCGAATCCAATACCTTGGGGAACACTTGAGCGTAATGGAAGCGGTAAGTTTAACGACTATACTTCGCACGTGTTACGCAGTATCAGAGACCTTGGTGTTAATTGTCTGTGGTTTACAGGTGTGATAGAGAACGCTACAAAAAGCGACTATACCTCTTACGGTATAGAGCGTGATAATCCGAATGTTGTAAAGGGTGAGGCCGGTTCTCCTTATGCCATAAAGGACTATTACGATGTCAATCCGTGTCTGGCTGAAGATGTGCCGGCACGTATGAAGGAATTTGAGGCTCTTGTGGAGCGTGTGCATACCGAGGGTATGAAGGTACTGATAGACTTTGTCCCTAATCATACAGCACGTGTCTATCATTCGGACTGTGCACCTGCCGGAGTACGTGATTTCGGCGACGGTGACAACACTACATACTTCTTTGAGCGTGACAATAATTACTATTATATGCCAAGTCAGCGGTTTGCACCAGATTTTCCACTTGATACGGAGGGAGAAAATCCATACGTTGAATTTCCGGCTAAAGCTACGGGTAATGACTGTTTTACAGCCTTCTGCGGCCGGAATGACTGGTATGAGACCGTAAAGCTTAACTATGGCAAAGATTATTGGAACGGAAGCGAACATTTTGATCCGGTACCTGATACATGGCTGAAGATGCTCAGTATATTGCGTTACTGGGCCTCGAAAGGAGTTGACGGATTCCGTTGTGATATGGTATTTATGGTACCATTACCGTTCTGGCACTGGGCTATACCTCAGGTTAAGGCCGATTATCCCGGGTGTCTGTTTATAGGAGAGATATATGATATAGGACTTTACCGTCCGTTTCTTGACTACGGTTGTTTTGATTACCTTTATGATAAGGTCAATCTTTACGACACATTGGTAGGTATAGAACGTCATCATGTCTCGGCAGCCCGACTGACCTCATGCTGGCAGACAGTTGACGGTATAGGAGAGAAGATGCTTAACTTCCTTGAGAATCACGATGAGGTACGTTTCGGTTCGAAAGCCTATGCCGGTACACCGGCTCGTGTAGTGCCGTCATTGGTAGTGAGCAGCATGATGACCAAAGGACCGTTTATGATATACTATGGTCAGGAGCTCGGTGAGTCTGCTACTGACAACGAAGGCTTTGCCGGCAACAATGACCGCAGCACCATATTTGATTACTGGAGCTATGACACTATGCGCCGATGGTATGACGGCGGTGTGTGCGGTGATGCTAAACTGACAGCACATGAACGTTGGCTACGCAATGTGTATAAACGTGTGCTTACGCTCTGTAACAGTTCTGCACCGCTTAGAAAAGGAGCATTTTTTGACCTTATGTATGTCAATCTGGATAATCCCAGATTTGACCCGCACAGTCAGTATGCATTCCTACGTTATACACCTGACGAGGCTGTATTGGTTGTAGTCAATTTTGACCAGCGGGATGTGACATTGTCACTTAATATACCCGATCTTGCCTTTGATATGGCAGCTCTGCCCGAAGGAGATATGCATGTCACCGATCTTCTGTGGGGAAGCAAAAGACCTCTCAGTCTGCACCGGGGCGGTCAGAGTACAGTCAGTGTAGGTGCCAGCAATGCTGTGGTGCTCCATATAGAAAGCCGGAAAGAAGCTGAGAAACGTATACAACACAATAAAAAAGCCTCTCAAACGAAAGAAATCAAAAAATAAGACTTAAATTTGTGGCAATAAAATAAGCTAAAATCAGAATCATGAGTAATTCCCTTCCGCCTATCAAGGTTTTTGCAGGCACAAAAAGCCTCTATTTAGGTGAATCTATCTGTAAAGATCTGGGCATAGAGCTCGGTAAGATGAAGATTGAGCACTTCGCCGATGGTGAGTTTGAAGTAGCATTCGAAGAGTCAATACGCGGTGCTGAAGTTTATCTTGTACAGTCTACTTTCCCGAACTGCGACAACCTGATGGAGCTTCTGCTGATGGTAGACGCTGCCAAGCGCGCTTCAGCCGGTAGTATCATAGCCGTTATACCGTATTTCGGCTGGGCACGTCAGGACCGTAAAGACAAACCGCGTGTATCAATAGCAGCTAAGTTAGTGGCTGACCTGCTGAGTGTGGCCGGTATCAATCGCCTTATAACAATGGACCTCCATGCCGACCAGATACAGGGCTTCTTTAATGTTCCTGTCGATCATCTTTATGCTTCGTCAATCTTCATACCTTATATTCAGAGTCTGCATCTTAAGGATATGGTTATAGCCTCGCCTGATGTCGGTGGTGCCAAGCGAGCTAATTCATACGCCAAGTATTTCGATGTTCCTCTGGTGCTGTGTCACAAGCAGCGTGCTAAGGCTAATGTTGTGGCTAATATGACTGTCATCGGTGATGTCAAAGGAAAGAACGTAGTTCTTGTAGATGACATAGCTGATACCGCAGGTACTATTACCAAAGCAGCTGACCTGCTTCTGGAATACGGTGCAGCTTCGGTACGTGCTCTCTGTAGTCACCCTGTTATGAGCGATCCGGCTACCGAGCGCGTTAAGGCAAGCGGTCTGACAGAGATAATATTTACCGATTCAATACCGTACGGTAAGGATAATCCGAAAGCTACGGTACTTCCGGTGGCCCGTCTGTTTGCAGATACAATACGCCGTATACATAACAACCAGTCGATTTCATCGCAATATCTGTTTAAGTAAGAAAGCCGGATTATATCTTACCGACGTATTTACTTCAGTAACAGTATATATGCAGCCTTCCGGCCTGACAGTCGGAAGGCTGTAGCATATAGATAAATTAAATAAAGAGATAAATAATGAAACGATTTCTACCTATTACATTTGCCGCAGCCTCACTGATGAGTGTAATGGCTGTTCAGGCACAGGAAACTTCTCCGCGTGTTCTGACTATATTTGATGAAGTCAAGTTCTATGATGGCTACAACGGTACTGTATTCGATGCTGACCTTGATGATGGCATAATACGTCATGCCAATCATCTCTATGCGGTGCGTCTTACTGATGAACAGCTCGACTGGATGAGTGACGACCTGCGTATGTGTGTCGAGATTGGAGCTTTGTGTGACAATTATGACCGTATCGGTAACATCAATCTTGCTTTTGTGCCTAAAGGAGCTGAAAGTTATGTGCCCGAGGAGGTGGAGCGTATAGAGTTAGGACGCTTTATCACTCCGTTTATGAACAAAAATAAGAAGCCGAAGAGTGTGCCGTATGAATTTTCAAACGATGCCACAGCACTTATATTCCGCGACAGTCATCTGAGAGCAGAGTATGATTATTATCTGGAGTTTGAATTGTTTGGTGTACCGTACGCTGCTAATCAGCAGATAATCGGTTGTGCGAATCGTAATGATGTATTTAAGGGTACGTTACGGTTTGAAAGTACAGGCGAGCCTGCTCCGCAGGTAGAGAACCATGTGCTCGTACCTATAGTGATGAAACGTCCGGAGTCAAAGGGTCATAATCTTAACAATTATTCGGAGGCCGGTACAGATACCATCGGAACCTGCACAAAAACTTATCATTTCGAGATGCCGAAAGATGTGCAGGATGCACGTATTACACTTATTACTTCCAATCATGGTGCTAACGCCGGAGGTGAGGAATATGTGCGCCGTAAACATCTTATATATGTAGATGGTGAGTTGGAACTTGTCTACACTCCGGGTGGGGTGTCATGTGAGCCTTATCGCCAGTATAACACGCAGGGTAACGGTATTTACGGCAACCGTCCGCAGTCAGATTCATTCTGGGAGAGCTGGAGCAACTGGTGTCCCGGTGCGGCTATACCTATCCGTGAAGTTAATCTTAGCGGTCTGTCAGCTGGTGAACATAGTGTGATGATACGTGTGCCTGATGCCGAGTTTGTAGATCAGCAGGGTGACTTCCCGGTGTCAATGTATGTGCAGGGACTGACCGAGGGTGCTCTTCCGGCTGGAGTATTCGGTTTATTCTCGGAAGCTGATGTACAGCTGCGTATATCTGACGGTATGCTTTATGTCGAGGGTAATGACAATGTAGCCGAGCTTGAGATATATGATGCCGGCGGGCGTCTGTGTTATGGCACGTTGCGTCCGGCAGGAGGTATTTCTCTTGCTGGATTCGGTGCGGGAGTCTATATTGCTGTAGCTACTACACCTGACGGCCGTGTGACTTTTAGGAAGTTTAGTCGCTAAGTTGAAAAAATAATTGAAGTAAAGCCGGTTCTTTCTGGAGCCGGCTTTTGCTTTTGGGAGGTGGAGGGTGGTGGTATAGGCGAGCTGAAGCTCGCGCACAGAACTAGGAAGCTGGATGGATAGTGAGAGATGGCTGGAGGGTATAGGCGAGCTGAAGCTCGCGCACAGAACTAGGAGGCTGGATGGATGGTGAGAGATGGGATGGGGTGGAAGGGCGGAGGGTGAGAGGTTGGGCTGAGGATGGCTGGGTGAGGGGGAGGGGATTTAATTTTATGATTTTGTCACAGGGGGGATTTGAGTTCGTTATGGAAATGTAAGCGATATATAACTT
>CAMWVA010000129.1 GCA_947177575.1 uncultured Porphyromonadaceae bacterium
ACTTGATATTACCAGCATATCGTTACGTTTGAGCTCAATATCAGGTATACGGCCATTAATAATACCATCAAGATCCAAGGCTATTACTTCAAGCTGTAGATCCGGTCCTTCACGATATAAAAGTACACGTTCGGTATAAGCATCATCGGTAAGTCCGTCGGCCTTACGTACAAGATCGCCTACTGTTGAAAGTTCACGGTCAATAGCAAATATACCCGGACGGTATACTGAACCCTTAACCTCGACACGGTTTGAGTAACGGTCAAGAATTGTACCTATAGTCAGTACGTCACCATCCTGCAGACGATATGAATTGAATTCAGAACGTTCGATATTGAACAGTTCATTCTCTGTGCCGGCCTGACGCGACAGACGTACCATACCGTTATAAGCGTCACCGGTAAATCCGCCGGCAAAGCTAAGCAGGTCGGCTATAGTCTCACCGGGTTTGATTTCGTAATACATAGGACGTTTTACATTACCGTCTATGTTGACGAGCTGGTCATAAGGGGGAACAATGATAACGTCACCTTCCTGCAAACGTATATTGCCTGAAGTCTTACCATTAAACAGATAGTCGTAAATATCGACGCCGGCTATTTTCTTACCGTTACGCAGTACCTGTATATTACGCAGTGAACCTATATCGTTTATACCACCGGCCCGATAAAGTGCATGAAATACTGAGGAGAAAGGCGACATACGGAATGTACCGGGAGTGGCGACTTCACCAAGTATATCTACCTGTATAGTACGTATCTGACCAAGAGTTACCTGAATATCAGTCTCTGCATCAGCCATACCTGCATATTTGCGTGAAAACAGGCTTTTTATGTGTTTATTGGCATCGCTTATTGTAAGTCCGTTTAGGTAAACAGGACCTATCTGGGAAATCATTATGCTGCCTTCCGGAGATATAGTCTGACGCAGATGATCCTCAGATGCACCCCATAGATCAATGATGACTTCATCACCCGGACCGAGACGATAATTCTGTGGAGTTGCGAGATTTTCACTAGGTTCAAAAGTCAGAGCGCGTGAATTGAATACCCTGTGACCGTAAACTCTACGTGCGTTTGGCTGTCCATCGAGTCCGGTTTCAAGTTGGGTTTGCACTATATCTACCGATTCAACAGCCATATCATCTGTGGCATCATGGCGTCGCTCGGCGTTTGCTGCTCTTACACTTTGGTTCACAGGTGCTGTCTCATTTAGATTCTGACTTTCTACCTGGGCTTTGATACGTTCAGCCTGTTCGGGAGTAACTCCTCTTGCAAGAAGTTCTTTACCGATTTGCTGTTCGGATTTACCGGCAGCCATAGCTGATTTAATGTAGTTTATAACCTCCTGGTCAGTCATGGCCGAGGCCATAAGAGCGCAGGTCATAAACAGTGAGAATAATAAATGTTTAAGTCTCATCGGTTCAATACTGATATCAGGAAAACTTTTTAAGTTTTTATTTTATGTTGATTATAGTTTTTATAACTATGAAATAGCCTATATATTACTTCTTGCTTCCTCACGACGTTTTATTGCTTGTGTTAACCATACATTCCCAAGTACCCATACTGTCAGATCAAGTATAAACAACATCGTTACATCCATTACTTCTGATAACAGTACATTAGTCAGAGTAAAGAGAAATGAGATACTAAGTATGGTAATCATGGCATAACGTTGTCTCATACCTAAGGCTAAGAATTTGTGATGAATATGAGTTTTATCCGGTAGAAAAGGATTACGGTGATTACGCAGACGTCTGAAGTACACACGGAGCACGTCAAGACATGGTATCATTAGAGGGGCAAAAGCAAGAACAAGTAAGTTGCCAGATAGAGAAACATTGACTGGAAGATTGCATATACGTATTGACATTATTGATAATAATAAACCGATAGTTAATGCACCAGTGTCACCCATAAATATTTTCTTATGTTTGGCGGCATTACCAAACACGTTGTAACCAAAGAAAGGTACAAGAGCTCCTAAAGTTGCCAAAGCCACTAAGGAAAAGAAATAATCTCCAGCCTGAATGAAGAAATAGCCGTAAAATATACAGGCTATTGATGAGAGGCCTGAGGCTAGGCCATCAATACCATCTATAAGATTAATAGAATTGGTTATAAACACTATTAATAATATTGTAAAAAGTATAGCTATAGGTGTCGGAAAAGTCCCTATCCAAAATAGACCGTGTAGATTGGATACATAAATACCGGCCGCAATAATAAAGATTGCGGAAAGTATCTGTGCAGCAAATTTCGCACGGTACTTAACTCCTACAAGGTCATCTGCAATACCTACAAGATACATTATTAGCAGCGAACACAGCCCGAAAGCTTCAGGTAGTTTATTTATTAGAAAGGAATTAATAACCTCATTGTTACCATTTAGTATATAACATCCTGCTAAAAAGGATATAGATAGAATTATACTTGGCATGAAAGCTATACCACCAAGACGCGGCACGGCACCTTGGTGTATCTTGCGTTCGTCAGGTACGTCGAAGAGTTGCTTACGGAAAGCTATAAGCAATATTTGGGGTATTATAAAACCTGTAATAAGCAGGCTAATGGCAAATACTGCCAATGCGTTTAGTATCCAAATCGACATGTTAGAAGTATATTGGAATCAGATTGGGGATTAGTGATATTCGCCCTCGAACGTTGCCGCACCGAAGGGATACAAATACGTTTCAATTTGCAAAATTAGCAAAAATAGTGCATCTATCAAATCCTTAACCTCTTTTTATCCAAAATCTGCTGTAAAACACTAATCTCTTGTTTTAGGCAGTACTAATTGACTATAAAAAAAGGAGTTGACCTTCACAGGCAGACTCCTAATACTTAATTTTAAGTTTAACACTTAATTTCAGTCTAAAAAAGAAACTTATTTTATCGTTTGCAAAATTAGTCAATCTTTGTTGACTATGCAAAAAATAAAATAAATTTTACTACAGAGTCTGAATGATACCTATAAATCATTGTAGTACTACCTGTTGAAATGTCAATTTGTCAATATAACTGCTATTCTTTGTCAACTTGACAAATACATTAGAGTATTTTTTTGGAGATTATTTTGAGGTCATATAATTTCGCATCATTAAAATATAAACCTCGGTCTCTATGAATTATTTCAAACTAACAACTCTTTTATTGGCGGGTCTTGTATCTCTTGGTATATCTACCATAGATGCTCGAACTTTATCTCCCGATGAGGTACTTTCATATATTGCCTTGTCACAAAAGCGCGTCAATACTCAGAATCAACAGTCAGCTGTTTTTAATCTTGTTTATACTCAGATGACAGAAGACGGTATGGCCCCGATGATGTATATTTTCAATCGTGCCAAGGTAGAATCATCTTTTTATTCAGAATCCTTAGAAAAAGCAGATGGATTCATTGTTGCTGCTTCTGATGATCGTTTTCCAATCTTGCTTGGATACTCCGATAATGGTACTTTTGATGCTGATAATGTTCCTCCACAATTCCAATGGTGGATAGATGAATACTGCCGCCAAATGGAGTGGGCACTCTCTAACTATACTACCCATACACCTAAAAAGGCTCCTCATACTGCTTACGATGAGTCTTGGGAACCTGTAGACCCTATTATAAAAACTCAGTGGAATCAATCAGCACCTTATAGCAATCTTTGTCCGAATCAATACTCCACAGGGTGTGTTGCAACAGCAGCTGCTCAGGTGGTCAGGAAATGGGAATGGCCCAAAGACTATGGCACAGCAACTCATTCTTACAAATGGGGGAGTCAGATATTGGAATTTGATTATTCCTCTACCAGATTTGATTGGGATAATATGCTTGATAATTATGAAAACAATTCATATTCAGAGCAAGAGGCTTTTGCTGTGGCGCAGTTGATGTATGCTATGGGTGTTGGTGTTGATATGGCATATTCTTCCGGTGGAAGCGGTGCTCCTTCTTACAGACTGCCTAATCTTCTTATCAATTATTTGGGATATGATAAAGGACTCAGTTTTAGGATTCGTGAATACTTCAGTGATGCTCAATGGCATAAACTGATTTATGATGAAGTCAGTGCCGGCCGTCCTGTGTTATATGGCGGTCAATCCCGTAGTGTCGGTCATGAGTTTATATGTGATGGTTACAGTGGAGATGGTTATTACCATATAAATTGGGGTTGGAGTGGCGACTGTGACGGTTATTTCCGACTTTCGGCTCTTGAACCCAGCGAACATGGAATCGGTGGTTCAACCACAGGCGACGGATATAATTTTGATCAGGAGGCCGTGATAGGAATTCAGCCTCCTACGGAAGGTACTGTACCATATCTGCCTATATACGCTGGCGGAGGTTTTACAGTAATTTCAAATAAGGGTGGATATATATTTGCCTTTGGCACTTCGGAAAATCCTTATGGAGGTATGTGGAGTTATAGTGCTGCGGATCTGACTACAATGCTTGGGTTTAAGATGGTGAAAGTTGATACAGACGAAATAGTATACCATGATTTAGCTGAGGTTAGCTGGCCTGGAGATACAGGAGAAGGTGTAAGCGGTTATTATTCATTCTCTATTGATTTTTCTAAATTTGATTTTCAGGAAGGATTATATAAAGTATATCCGGTAGTTTGTACTGAAACTGTATCATGGCAGGAAATTGCAGTTCCATACGGTACCTCAGGCCATGTGATGATGAAAGTTGATACAGATGGTACAATTAATCTTTACGATGGTGTGCCCGATACTGTAGCTGAATTGTCGGTAACGGAATTTATCCAGACCTCTGCACCCACCTCTTCTGCCGATGGTGCATATAGTATAAATGTAGTGAATTCTTCTGATGCTCCGTATAACGGGTTGATTGTTGCGGAGATTTATGAATCTGGTAATTCTCAAATGCTTGATTCAAAAAGTTTTAATGTAGCCTTAGATCCCTTTGAGGAGAAAAACGTCAAATTCCGTTGGACGCCCGTTGTTCCCATTGGAAATTATGAGGTCGTGTTCTACACTCAATACGGTACTCCGATAAGCGAACCTTTTGAATATACAATGGAAGAAATCAAGACATCTGATTTGACTGTTGAGAGTTGTGTGTATAGAACTGAACCGGAGGTGGGTATGCGTACCACTTATGATGTGACAATTGTAAATCACTCCTCCATAGGTTATTATTCTTCAGTTACGATGAAGGCATTTGATGCTGATAGTCAGGAAGTAATCGGAGTAGAAAAATTTTATCCTGTAATAAGTGGTGAAGGTGAGTTTAAAAGCAACTTTACATGGCAAGCTACGAAAGAAGGTGAAATTGTAATACGTTTCTATGATGTTAAAGACCAGTTGATCAGCGGTGACTTTATTTTTACCATTGCCCCTTCTTCTGGTGTAGATGAGATAATAGATAAAAATGAGACATTCGATGTATTCACAATTCAAGGTATTAAAATAGCTGAAAACGTGAGAATTGATGATATATTAAAGTTTAGAAGCGGTATATTTATTGTTCGTGATTCTTCTGGCATAGTTAGAAAAATAAAGATATAGATTTAACTTTAGCTGTATTGTTTTTAAGAGTGGTATATATGTTAAGAAAGGCCTCCCGTTACCTACACGGGAGGTCTTTCTTAACATATATATTTAGTTTTATAAAAGAAACTTTATCTAAAGATTTTTGTGATTTCTTTCTAAAGAAAAAATTTCTTTATCTTGCCGAAGTAAAACTCTCACGAAATTTGTCTATTTTTGTAGCATTAGAGCGTAAGTTTTTGTGCTTAGATCCAAATTATAATTGTGAGCTGAATTATTTGAAAGGATTCTTTGCATTAGAGACAAGCTGATTTAACAATTCAAAGCATCACCTTAATATTTTGATAATAATGCGGATTGCTATTATACTGCTTACCATAATTTTATTAAGTACACATCTTTTCGGTACTTCTAATGGCAAGGAAAGTTTCACTACTTTGCGTGAAGAGTGTAGAATTACTATGGATCACAATGACTTTAAAAGTATGGCAGTTGTTGCAGACCGCTTACTTAAGCTTTCCCAAAAAGAAGGGAATAAAGTGGAAGAAGGATTTGCAAATTTTTATTTAGGGACATCGGCATTATTCAACGGGGATGCAGATAAGGCAAGGAAGTGTTTGCATAAAGCAAAAGATATTGCTTATCAGCTTGGTAATGATTCTCTCATGTCTCAAGTATGTAATAATCTTGGAATATATGAAATAATGGTTTCCAGCAATCCTTATATGGCTAAAACATATCTTTTGCAAGCTATTGCTTACGGCTCCTTACCCTCTGGTTTTAATAGATCTGTAGGTGGGGCATATACTAATCTTGCAGAATTATCTTTAATGTTACGTGACACAACAGGCATAGAATACGCACGCAAAAGTTATGAGTATGGCAGAGACAGTAATCGTTTGAGTAATATGTCATGTGGTGCGGCAGCGTTAGCCTCATTATATTATCTTACTGGTCGTAATGACTCAGCAATGAAGTATGTTACTACTGCTTTAGATATATATGAGAAACATAATATTGTACCGATGCCTGATGTATACATCACTCTTTCAGCTTTGGAAATGGATAAGAATAATCTTACAGATGCATTCCGTTATGCACTTACAGCTATAGGGGAAGCTGAGAGCAGAAATGAACTTTATCTTTCTCCGGCCTATCTTCAATTAGCAAAGGTACAGCAGAAGAGTAATGATCTAAAAGGTTCCAATCTGTCGTTAGAAAAGGCTATGAAAACTGTACGACAGTCAGGAATGAAAAGATATTATGTTGATATTCTTAAGCTTATGGGTGAGAATTATGAACGTATGGGTCTTATGGCTGAAGCTGCAAAATGTTATAAACAAGCTAATGACTCCATAGAAAATGCTAATAAGCTTGAGCGTCAGCAGATTTTTGAAGAGCGGGAGTTTGTTCTGAAATCAGAAAGGGAACTGCGTCAGCAGGAACAGCGTGAAAATGATGCTCGAAACCGTGAAAAATTGATTACGTTTCTCATAATAGTAGCAGTGTTATTAATGGGGTTACTTGTAGTGACGTTTCTTTCATATCGACATAGAACAGTATTATATCGAAGTATTGTACAGCAGAATCGTGAAGCAATCAAAAGAGAAGAGGAATTAAAAAATAAAATCTTAAAGATGGAGGAGATTTCTGCTAAGAATGCTGACGAAGTAGAACGTAAGCAAAATCAAAATAGAGAGAGGGCCGAGAGCCTTTATGCCTGTGTGACTAAACTTATGGAGGAAGAGAGACTTTATGCAGATCCACAACTTAGTCGGGATAGACTTGCCGATCGACTTGAGACCAACAGAACATATCTAAGTCATGCTATCAACGAGGTAAGTGGGATGAATTTCGCACAGTTTGTGAATTCTTATCGTATTAAAGAGGCAATCAGAATTCTTTCCGACCCAACCCTTCCTAAGCAAACTATCTCCGAATTAGCTGTTTCATTAGGATTCAATAATGCTACTACTTTTAATAAGCTCTTTCAGGCTCATACTGGTATGAGTCCTTCTACTTATCGTAAGTCGGTAAGTTGATTGGAAGATGAAAAATAGATGTGAGAAGTCTGATGATATTAAGTTAAAACGACAAATTGACGTTTGGAATAAGTAATATAACTATTTGTTATTCAATATATTTATAAACTTATAAAAATGTAGTTAGGCCTATTTATAAAATTGTCGAATAGCTGTGGTATTTTTCTTGATTTAGGTATAAAATGGTTGTAATTTTACGGCATGTTAAACAATCATAATCTGTAATAGTAATGAAAATAACTACCACAGCTATTCTGTCCATAACTATTCTGACAGGCGGTATTCAGGCACTGGCAAAGCCTACATCTACGAATATCGACTTCAAGGTGACGCAAGTGATAACTTCGGAGAAACTCAATCTTCCGAAAATCCCGGTATATGGAGAGGAACCCCGTCAGTTCCCTGAACATGTTCGCGCTGCTCGTGAAAATAAGGTTGATCAGCCTGTGACTAATGAGGCTACTCCTCTGTTCAGATCAATAGCAAATAATAATGATTTGCGTAAGATTTCCGGTAATGGGGAAAAGACTCAAAAACTTGATTCTCTCGTGAGAATCTCTCTTGGTGGAGAAAAGTATGTAAAGCAGGCATTCAGCTATACTGAAGACGGCAAACCTGCTAAGGCCACCAATTACCTTATGGATAATGCTTCCGATGAATGGGAGGAAAAAGGTTATTCTTTGATTGAGTATGACAAATTGGGTCGTGTTGTTGTTAAAGAACAATATGATGAAACTTATCAGATGGAGACCTTCCGATATGAATATGTATATTCTGACGACAGCAATCTCTATACTATGGAAACCTATTTCGATTACAACGGTAATGAA
The DNA here is from genome assembly GCA_947177575.1 of uncultured Porphyromonadaceae bacterium. Taxonomy (GTDB): domain Bacteria; phylum Bacteroidota; class Bacteroidia; order Bacteroidales; family Muribaculaceae; genus Lepagella. The sequence goes on from CAMWVA010000129.1 coordinate 8,380, forward strand.
TGGGTACCATTGCAGAGAGGAGAATATACTTACGATGCCAACGGAAACTGTACTCTTCAGATGCTGTATGGAATAGATCGTGAGACAGGTGCATGGACTGAGGGAATGAAAATCACTACCGAATATGATGAGTGGAACCACGTGATTGGCTATTTCCAATATACTTACGATGCTGCAACTAAATCGTGGGTAGGATATGAGGAAGGACATACCTACGACTACCAGCCTGATGGACGCTTACTTGACATGTATTCCTATATATGGGAAAACAATGACTGGTTTAAGTTTGAACACAGAGTCCTGAGTTATGACGAAGAAGGACGTAATACAATTGATGAATATCTGTATTGGAACAGAGAGAAACAGAACTGGACCGGCGGAGATGAATATGGTGAATACGGATATGTAGAGAATAACCGCAAGATTGTAAATGTGTATAATGAGGAAGGCAAATTGACGGAACAACTCGTATATCGTATGTCTGAGGAAGAGTATGTGCTTATTTCCAAGGAAAGCCGTACATACGGTGTAGCAGAAGATGGTGATGAAATTACTGTTGTTCTTCAGGAAATCGCTTGGGAATCGGTTGAACCTTCTCCATATACAGAAACTACTTATCATCATAATAGCCTTGGCTTAGAGACTTATTACAAGAAAGGTAATTACTACTTCTTCCCCGGTAAGATCACTTACTCCGATGAGGAGATTCATCCTACTGATGAATTTGGTAACGTGTTGTACACCTATTGGTATAAATTCAATATGACAGAAGAAAATACCCGTTATGGTGACGCACATGAAGTATTTGAGTATGCTCCGGGCAATAATCCGGAAACCGGCTATCTAAATAGAATAGGCAATAACGTGTATATAGGCACAAGTCGTGATTCAGATGATTCATGGCAGTTGGCACAGTACTATGGCTGGACTTATGCTGAGAATGATGTAAACACGGCACAAATGCTTTATGCAATAGTTAATGATGAGAGAGTTCCAAGTGCCGGTTTTGAATTAGTTTATGATTTCAATGTCCCCTTTGATAGTCTTGTCTTCTGGCCAATAGGTGGCAAGCGTGATTCTTTCTATCAGTATCAGACTTTACGTGAAACAACTCTTGTAAATTATGATTATTATTTAGGTGTGGTCAACTTCGATCAGGAAGAATCTTACAATGATAATTTCTATTATTCTGATTTTACAGTTGTAGGAGTTGCTAATATAGCTGATGAAAATCGTGTTGAGGTTGAACGTTACGACGTTGCCGGTCGCAAGATTGGAAAGAATGTTAAAGGTATCAACATTATTAAATACTCTGATGGCTCTGTAGAGAAAGTCATGATTAAATAAGTCACAGCCTTAGTTGTGAGATAAATTTCAGGTAGAGACAGCTCTTAAGTCTAACCTTTACCCACAAATATGCGTTTTAGTCCATATAAATTAGAACGCCTATGA
>CAMWVA010000130.1 GCA_947177575.1 uncultured Porphyromonadaceae bacterium
AGTTGAGGAGATATATTGATTTTGCAATTGCAAAATCAATATATCTCCTCAACTTATTTATTTGCAAACAGTTATATTTCTAAATCATTATTATTAAGATGTTTTATAGATTTACGAAAATTAGATGGGGTTATTCCGGTCTCTGCTTGAAAACATTTATAAAAAGTGGCTATAGAGCCAAATCCCAAGTCCGAGCTCAACTGCTTTAGAGGATAGTCAAGTTGTGTTTTATCTGACAAAATTCTTATTGCCTCTTTTATTCTCCAAGAGTTAATCCACTGAGCATAGTTTCCACCTGTGTACTGCTGAATTGCCTGTGAGAAATAAGTATGATTCGTAGCAAGTCGTTCAATCAACTGTTCACGGGTAAAAGTAGGATCTGCATACAGACGCTCTTCTGTCATAATTCGACAAGCCTCTTGATAGATATTTTCATTCTTTTTTGCGGTGGAATTCCTAACAGTATTCGATGGCGTAACGTTACCAATATTCTCTCCTTCTTTTTTTTCATAAAGACCCTCAAGAAGTTCCTCAACATTTGACGGTAACTTTGACAATCGCTCTTTAGCTTCCATTAAGTGACGGTTCTTAATAACTATATTGTCATAGAGGCTTAATGTGCGCTTATGATTGCGTATAAGGATAAATATCAATATACCCATAACAAATATTGATACTGCCATTATTGCGATAAATCTTCTCAGATAAATTATGTGAAGTTGATGTGAAGTGACGGCAAGTTCCTGTTCGGCTTTCTCAATCATTATGTCTCGCTGCATCTTAAGCTGCTCTTGAGCCACATGGTTAATACTATCAGAACTTTCCTTAGCTTTTTGCATGTATATGAACGCTCGGGAGGTGTCACCTTTGGCATTACATACAGTTGCTAATAAAGAATATATATCATGAATACTTGATTTGGAGGATGAGGTATTGGCAGCATCTATAGCTTGTCCTAAAGTCTTCTCTGCCGCTGCGTAGTCTCCTTGAGCATACTCAACTTTTGCCAATTGAAGATACGCAGCCGGTAGTTCCGTTATCAGATTATCGCTTAAATAAGATATGGAAAGCAAAGCATAGTGTTTTGCCTCTGGATAATTTCCCGACGTCATATAAAGTTCGGAGCGCAATTTATATAATAAACCCAACAGCTGAGTATTATCGTTTTTACATAGTTCTAAAGCTATGTCATAATATTTTAATGACTCAACTGTGTCTCCACGCAAAAAGTAAAGAATTGCAAGTTGCACAGCCCCATTGTTACGTATTCCAATCGAACCATTTTTTATTCCTCCTTCATATCCTTCAAGCGCGTAATGCAAGCCACTTGAATCTTTCCTGTTTATGGATAGTTCTGCTAAGTTAATACTAAGTACCAATTGTAGACCCTCATCTTTATTTTTCTTTGCAATTTCCTGACTTTTCAGAAAATAATATTGTGCCATATATGGATTCACTTTGACAGTAGCTTCATATATTCCCAAGCAATTATATATAGTACATATAAGTCCGTCATCTTTCAGATCCTCTGCCATAGACAAGGATTCATGAAAAAATTGTAGTGATTTCTTTCCGTCCCCGTTTGTCAGATAGGCTTCGCCTAAGAATAAATTTCCATAAGCTTGCGCTCGCTTATCCATTGTCTCAAGACCTAATTCCAAAAGAGTTCTGGCAGGTTTTTCTATTTCAACATAGTTGAACTGACTGGAAAGACTGTCGCATTCAGAAATCAACTCGTCTACTCTTTTCCCAACTGATTTCTGCCCATACATGTTATCAGCACAAAGAGATAGAATTATCAAAATAAGTGAATACAGATATATGTAGTACATAGCTTACTTATATGAAGTTTTCAAAATATCTGTTATAAAATTATTTGTAAAAATACACATTTTTTTTGATTTTCAATATGAAATTGTTTTAACTTTTTCGAGGCTGTTGCAAAATTCGATAACATCATATTTGTAAGGATTTATATGCTATATTGAATTAATAATCAAGTATTTATATCAACATGCCAAAGGCATGTCCCTACAAAGAGGATATTTTGCAACAGCCTAAAGTAATATATAATAAAAAGCACAGACTAACCGTCCGTGCTTTTTATTGTTAATTCTTGACTGTTATGATTTGACTGACCATTCGACACCGTTCTTGGTATCTTTGATGTCAAACCCGAGTGCTGTGAGTTTGTTACGGATAAGGTCGGAAGTAGCCCAGTCCTTAGCGGCTTTGGCATTCTTGCGTATATCCATCAACAGATCTACAGCTCCTTCATAAGCCTTGACTGTATCACTACTTTCGTTGTCAGCTGTAACGCGCACTCCGAGTAGTTCTACAAGGAAGACATCAAACAGATGACGCAGGCGGCTCAAATCTTCGGCATTGAGTCGGACCGTACCGTCAGCAGTCTGATTGATAAGTTTACAAGCTTCAAAGAGGGTGGCTATCACCATAGGTGTGTTGAGGTCATCATCAAGCGCTTCGTAACACTGCGTAGCAAAATCCGGTACTTCAACCGTTGATTTTTCAGCCGGCAGCAGACTCTGGAGGCGTCGGTAGCCATCCAGCATCTTCTGTAATGCTTTTTCAGCTGCTTGAAGTGCTTCGTTTGAGAAATCAACTGTCGAACGGTACTGTGCCTGAAGTATGAAGAAACGTATCACCATCGGTGAATAGGGCTGTGTAAGCAGTGGGTGTGTGCCGTCATAAAACTGTTCAAGTGTTATGAAATTGTTATATGACTTACCCATCTTCTTCCCGTTAATGGTGATCATGTTATTGTGCATCCAGTAACGTACAGCTTCATGACCTTGTGCGGCTACACTTTGGGCTATCTCACACTCATGATGAGGAAACATTAGGTCCATGCCTCCACCGTGAATGTCGAATGTTTCACCGAGATATTTCTCGCCCATTGTCGAGCACTCAAGATGCCAGCCCGGGAAGCCTTCACTCCATGGGGAAGGCCAATGCATTATATGTTCCGGCGCTGCTTTTTTCCAAAGAGCGAAATCGAGCGGATTGCGCTTCTCCTGCTGTCCGTCAAGTGTGCGTGTATTATTCTGTAGTTCCTCGATATTACGGCCTGATAGTTTGCCGTAGTGATGGTCACGATTATATTTTTCTACATCGAAATATACTGAGCCTTCACTTTCGTAGGCATAACCGGCATCAAGAATTTTCTTTATATATTCTATCTGCTCTATGATATGGCCTGATGCATGAGGTTCGATACTTGGTGGTAACACGTTGAGGGCGTCCATGTCACGATGATAGCGGTTCAGATACATCTGCACCACTTCCATCGGCTCAAGCTGTTCGAGACGTGCTTTCTTTGCGATTTTGTCCTCACCCTCGTCAGCATCGTGTTCGAGATGTCCGACATCTGTTATATTGCGGACATAACGCACCTTATATCCAAGATGACGCAGATAGCGGAACAGAATATCGAATGTTATGGCTGGACGGGCGTGTCCTAAATGAGCATCACCATATACCGTAGGACCACACACGTACATACCCACAAGCCCCTCATGGAGGGGCTTGAAGGGTTGTTTTATACGTGTAAGTGAATTGTATAGGGTCAGATTGTTATCCATCATACCCTTTTCACTTAAGCGTGGGTCTTATCAGTTGTTGCTGGGCTGATTGCCACGGGGCTTGATTTCGCCAAACTGATTCTCGTACTTCTGTACGTTGTCAGACAGAGCGTAGAGAAGCTGCTTAGCGTTCTCGGGGCTCATAACGATACGACCTACAACGGGTGCCTGGGGCATACCGGGAGCGGCGAAAATGAAGTCGATGAGGAATTCGTTAGGACCGTGACCGATCATAGCGAGGTTGCTGTACTTGCCGTCAGCCATGTCGGGACGGAGCTGAATCTGGAGCTGCTGTTTGTTCTGTTCGTTAGCTGCCATAATAGTTGTCAGTGTTTTTAAGTTGTTTTATGTTGAAATATATCTCTGTTGTCGGAGGCGGCACATACCTTATTGAGGTATGTCCGTCTGGTTATGCAGCACAAATCGTGCCGAAAACGAATGCGAAGGTAGGTAAAAAAAACGAAACGGCCAATTATCACAGCTACGTTAACACGGTGTTAACACCTTGCGCATCTTCTTCGGGTTTTTCAGACAGTTTAGATGTATCAGCTTCGATACGTCCGTCTGCCATGTGTACGACACGGTCTGCTACTGCTTCCATCGAAGGATCGTGGGTTACGATAACGAATGTCTGACGTAATTCATCGCGCAGACGTCGGAAGGTATCCTGTATTTCCTGACGGTTATGTGAGTCGAGACTGCCGGTGGGTTCGTCGGCAAGTACCACACGTGGTTTGTTGATTAAAGCACGAGCTATGGCACAGCGTTGTTTTTCACCTCCTGACAGTTGTGACGGTCTGTGTCGCAGACGCTCTCCTAACCCGAGCATATCGAGCAGACGACGTGCCTCGGTCTCAGCTTCGCGGCGTCCTATACCAGCTATCAAGGCCGGCATAGCTACGTTCTCGACAGCTGTAAATTCCGGTAACAGCTGATGAAACTGGAATACAAAACCGATGTTACGGTTGCGGAATTCCGATAGCTTCCGATCTGACAGGCTTGTGAGGTCTGTACCGTCATAGCTTACAGTCCCTGCATCAGGACGGTCAAGAGAACCGGCTATCTGGAGCAATGTGGTTTTTCCCGCACCGCTTGGACCAACAATAGCCATAAGTTCACCTTCGCTTACTGTCAGCGATATATTATGTAGCACTGTCAGTGTGCCGTAGGTCTTAGTGATGTTGCTTAGTGTTATCACGTTGTGTGGTATTGATTTTTTAATGTGCCGTGCGCATTATGGCATAGTTGGCCATAAAAATACCGAACAGGGCCGGAATTGTGGCCAAAGTACCGTATGATGTACGTTTGTTGGCTGTATTTACTTCTACGAGCGAGGCTGTATGAGGTACTTCCGAGCTTGCCACCACCTTTAGCGAACGACGTAATCCGGCTTTACGCAGACGCTGACGTACGGCACGTGCCAGCCCGTCTTCACGTGTTTCCCACAGGTCGGCATAACCTACCTTAGTAGGATCGGTGCGTCCTCCGGCACCCATAGACGAAATCACAGGAATATTGTGTCGTAGACAGTGACTCAGCAGAGCTACTTTCGGAGCTACCGTGTCGATAGCATCAAGTACAAAATCAAAACCGCTGTCGAGTATTATGTTTACATTATCGGGTGTTACAAATTCTTGTAATGCTTCAACAGTGATTTTAGGATTTATGTTACGGAAGCGTTCTGCTAACAGATTTACTTTTGGTTGGCCGACTACAGGTAAAGTCGCTATCAGTTGGCGGTTGACATTGGTAATGTCAACGTTGTCAGCGTCGATGAGGCACAGATGTCCTACTCCGGCACGGACCAGCATCTCAGCTGCATATCCGCCGACACCACCGACGCCGACCACAAGCATACGTGCATTCGCAAGCCGCCCGACAGCTTCGCTGCCGAGCAGCCGTACGGTACGGTCATCCCAACGGAGACTGGCTGCCTCTTCAGCAGCGTTTGTCATTCTCTCGTTATTGTTATCAGAGGTTGTTGTCGCCACGTTCTATCCAGCTTCCTTTGAAACCGGTTTCCGCCAAAGTCTTTTCTACCTGAGCTGCAGTTTCGGCATTTTCGGGAATACCATGACCTTCAAGTATCTTATCGGCATTTTCGAGGTCCATGCTCCAGCGTGCATTAGGAAATTTCTCACTCATAGCCTTAAGTATGGCGGCGCTGCATCCTTGGCAGCGTGCGTTAGTTTTGAATTGCATAGTTGTTATTCTTTTAAGTTATTGGTTTGGTTCTTTTCTTTGCCAAGACGCAGCGAATTGAGTACTACACATACTGATGACATAGCCATTGCTGCACTGGCGAACATCGGTGAAAGTAGCCAGCCCCACACAGGATAAAATACACCGGCTGCGATGGGTATACCGATGAGGTTATATATAAAGGCCCAGAAAAGATTTTCACGTATTATTCTGAGAGTGTCACGTGACAGCTGCATAGCTTTTGGTATATCGGTGAGGCGACCTGCCACCAGTGTTACCTGTGCTACATCTATAGCTATATCCGATCCGGTTCCCATGGCTATAGCCACATCAGCTTCGGCCATAGCTTGCGAATCATTAATGCCGTCACCGGCCATAGCTACGATCTTACCTTTTCCTTTCAGTGACTGTATGGCCTCTTGTTTGCCAGCCGGAAGTACCTCAGCTATCACCTTATCTATACCGGCCAGATGTGCGAAATACTCAGCTGTGTCACGGCGGTCTCCTGTAAGGAGTACTACTTCCACACCGCGTTTTTTGAGTTGTGACACTGTTTCGGCTGCTTCAGGTTTTATAGTGTCTGATACCTTGAAAGCAGCTAAGGTCTCAGGTCCTGCTCCTGCAAATACTATCCCTGCTCCTTCTTTGCCCCATTGCGCTGCCGCTGCCGACATAGCAGCCGGGATAACTGCATGTTCTTGTTCAGCCAACGGTGCTGAACCTATCCAATAGTCGCGTCCGTCTACCGAACCTGTGATGCCCATTCCGGCTATATAGTCGAATGTCACTTCACCTGCCGGACTCCCTCCGTGACTTTCGCACCAGTCGGCTATAGCTTCCGCCAATGGGTGTGCACTCTTACGTTCTAAAGCAGCTATAGCTCCTAATATAGTAGGCAAGGAATCAGCTCCGGCTGATATATACGTATCACTGACTGAAGGGTGTCCTTCGGTAAGGGTACCTGTCTTGTCGATAGCGAGTACATTAACACGGCCCATATTCTGAAGACCTTCAGCATCTCGTACCAGTATACCGTTACGTGCTCCGCGACCCATACCTACCATTATAGCAGTAGGAGTAGCTAAACCTAAGGCACAAGGACAAGCTATCACCAATACTGATACCGCTGTGATTATCGCTACCGGCAGATTACCGTAGCCTACGGTGAGCCATACACCGAAAGTCACAAGTGATATGAGTATGACAGCGGGTACAAAGACCATCGCCACTTTATCAACTAATTTTTGTACCGGTGCCTTTGAACCTTGCGCACGTCTTACCGCATCGATTATATGTGCCAGACGTGTCGCGCCGCCTACCTGTGTGGCGCTTATTGTGATTGTACCGTTATCTACAAGTGTGCCGGCACTTACTGTAGTGCCGGGTGTTTTCTCCACAGCTATAGGCTCTCCGGTCAACATACTTTCATCTACTGCCGCATGGCCTTCGGTCACAGTACCGTCTACCGGTACACGCTCACCGGGACGTACAGATATGAGGTCTCCGGATTTTATATCAGCTATATTTACTGTACGTGTCTTACCATCAGGTTCTACCAATACTGCTTCAGCCGGCTGGAGCCCCATCAGGGCACGCAGTGCCGAGCCTGTGGAATGGCGAGCACGTAATTCCATGAGTTTGCCTGTCAGCACAAAGGCTATAATCATAGCTGAAGCTTCGTAATAAAGATCTGCGGGCAGTCCGTGAGCGTATGCTACATCCGGCCACAGCGTATTGAACAGACTGTAAAGAAAGCTGACCAATGTAGATACCGCTACAAGACTATCCATCGTAGGGCGTAGCTTGCCTAAAGCCCGGAAGCCGTTTATATAGAACCTATGACCACATATACCCATAACAGCAAGTGCCAAACCGGCCATTACCCATTGCTCACCTTTAAAATGTATGTGAATCATACAGATGACAGCTAAAGGAATAGTGAGAATCCACGCTAACCAGACCATAAGACGCATATAGCGGTATTGGCGTGCCTCTCGTCGTGCCTGTTCTTCGTCAGCAGCTGCCTGTGTACTTTCGACAATCATATCGTAACCGGCTTTACGTACTGCCTCAGCTATTGCTTGCGGTGAAGTTATTGCCGGATTCCAGCTTACTGACAATGATGAGGTGGCAAAATTGACCGATGCCTCGTTTACGCCCGGCAACTGTCTGACAGTCTGCTCGACAGTACCGGCACATACAGCACACATCATACCTGTTACTGGGAAGGTTTTCATATCGTGTGGAGGTTATAAGGGTTAAGAGTAATATATACACGAGCTTAAGCTCGTACACAGACCTAAAAGGCATTCATAGATGCCTTATTTTCCATGCAGTGGGATAAAGATTGTTGGCACGGTTTCCAATGTTCTTGACCATACCGAGAGGAAGACCTTTAAAAGCTATGACTACAAAACCGCGAGGCGTAGTGTCAGGTAGGCGCAAAGCCTCGTGGCGTAAGTAGGATAGAGCAGTCTCCTCATCGACATCAACAATTTCGAAGGCTTCCGGGTTGAAAGCAGTTGATAGTGCTAATTGCGAAGTCGGTGCCCATTCACGTCCTTTCAGTTCGGCTACTGTTACACCTGCACTTAGAATTTTTATTCCTTTTAATTTATTTACTAGTTCGTTAAGCGCAGTTGGAAGCATAGATAAAATCTTGCCGTCGAAATGAGGTCGGTAGTTTCCTTGTTGTCGTAACCAATCCGTAGGTATTGGTGGCAGCTGGACTTTGTCTGAATTACGTCCGGCCTTTCTCCGTATAGCTTTTGCTGCTGTGCGGGTATTCTGTAGCAGCTGTGGATACATCTGCTCACTATTTATCTCACCTGACTTACGCATTACGCATACGAACAGACCCTCACCGCGTGTTATATGGGGCATGAAACGTAGAGCTGGTATATCTGCACGACAAGACGGGGCAATACCCCATTCCTGAGGCAGAGGTAGTGTAATCATTTCCAGACCATGTTTCTCGGCTATTGCAGCTACGTTTTCTTCATTCTCAATTGGATTGAACGTGCAGGTAGAATATATCAGAAATCCTCCCGGTCGCAGACAGTTAACAGCATGAGCGACTATATCGCGCTGTAGAGTTGCACATTGTCGTACGAGTCCTTCGTTCCATTGTTCTACTGCCATAGCCTCTTTACGCATCATACCTTCACCGGAGCATGGCGCATCGACAACCACTATATCAAACAGTTCACCACAACGTCCGAAAGCTTCAGCCGAGGCGTTGGTGACAACCGCACCCGGAAATCCCCACTTAGCTATGTTTTCATGCAGTATAGTAGCGCGTTGCGATACATACTCATTAGCAACGATAATGTCATGATCGGCGAGAGCATTTATTATAGCAGTCGTCTTACCGCCAGGGGCAGCACATAGATCAAGTATATGCAGCGGGCTGTCATCATTTCTCAGTCTGTCTGTTAGTAAGGCAGCTATAGTCTGATATATCATTGAAGAAGCGTCCTGCACATAGAAACTGCCGGCATGCATCAGCGGATTAAGCGTAAATACCGGGCGAAAAGGCAGATATACTCCGTCTTCACACCATTTCACAGGTGTGACATCGTTATAAGGAAGTGTAGCCGCTGCTTTACGCCTGTTATAGCGTATAGAGACAGCAGGCGGCTGCTTCAAAGCCTCCAACAGGGCATTACTATCAACGTTATCAAGACGTTGCATCATCTGTGCGAAGCCTTCAGGTAAGGTCATAGCTCAGAAATATAGGAAAATTTAACATAAAAACAACTGCAAAAATAGTGTAAAATCACCATAAAACATTAAATTTGCAGAATATAAGTTATCATTAGCTTTAATTATAGCTTCTCCCGACTTCACACACATCTTTCCTTAGGCTTCAGGTTCCCTCCTCTGCGCCGCCTTCCTCGCGCCTTCCCAGTTACCGTCACGCCCAAGTCTCTTCCTCTCGCGAAGCTTGTCACC
>CAMWVA010000131.1 GCA_947177575.1 uncultured Porphyromonadaceae bacterium
AGGTAGGGGTGAGGGGGAGGGATTAGTGGGCGGAGGTGTATTGGAAGGCTTGGTAGGAGAGGCGCTTCTTAGCGAGGCGGGCGGGGTCTTTGCGACGCTGACGCATGATGACGGCGTGTTTGCGTATTAGGCCGTCAACGCTGATGCGTCCTGCTCCGAGTATGAAGAAGGTGAAGCAACCGAAGGTGTAAAGAATATCTGTCTGAGGAAGTGCGCCTGCCATGATGGCGGTTGCAACTATTGTGCCGAAGACTGCCATTCCGGCTAATGAAGCTATGCGGGCTCCGAAGCCAAGGCATAAGAGGCTGCCTACAGCAACCTGAAGTACGCCTTCCCAATAAGGCTGAAGAGCGTAAATGCTATCAAGGGTGTAAAGAGACGGGATGGCCAGACAGCCAGTAACGATAAGAAGAGCGCCAAAAGCTATGCGCAGCATCAGAAGGGCTGTACCGAGACGCATAGCTGACGGGTGGCGGACTGCTGTAAGGAAGTCAACTGTGTCATCTACGAGGCTATCTGAACGGTTGCCTATAACACGTGAACTACTGGCTAAAGCGCTTGCTAATTCGGGATTAAGTGAACCGAGAGTGTTTGTGCCTGGATTGACAGATAAGACTTCTATTTTGTTCATGGCGTTCTGTTTATTAAAGTGGAACCTGACGATGATTTATAGGTAGAAGAGAGTAGTGAACTGGGCATCGGTCAGTATCTATGTCGTTCACATTTCAGAAACATCAGGACGATTAAAATTGTTTTGAAAAACACGAAAAAAATTACGGTGGATTAAAAATTAATGTTGTATGGTAGGCAGAGGCCGGATAGTTTGCACAATCAGCGAAAAGGTTGTATCTTCGCAATGCCAAAAGAGCAGTAGGTACGAAGCGCGGCAACCGTAGGTGCCGTATATGGTGCTGACTGCATATTATGAGCAAATATTTCAATGAACAGAATCGGAAAACTCTACTTTCGTTACGGCACCATGGGGTCAGCCAAGACCGCCATGTTGCTTACCACAGCTTACAACTTCGAGGAGCGTGGAGTGGCCTATATATGTCTGAAGCCTGTGACTGACACACGTGACGCACGTAATGTGATACGCAGTCGCATAGGCATCGAACGTGAATGTAGCTGGATATATAACGACACGGATCTTTACGATTTGGTGTCACATTTAGTGGACGGCGGAGGCAGCCGTCCGGGGTGGCTGCTTGTGGATGAAGCTCAGTTCTTGACAGCTAATCAGGTAGACCAGTTAGCTCACGCTGTCGATGAATACGGAGTCAACGTAATATGTTACGGACTGCGTACTGACTTTCGCACCCATCTTTTCGAAGGCTCACGGCGTCTCTTCGAGATAGCCGATACTATAGACGAGATAAAATCAACCTGCGACTGCGGCCGTAAGACTATAGTCAATGCCCGTCTCGGTGAGGACGGACGTGTGCTCACCGAAGGAGCACAGGTAGCCATAGGCGGTAATGAATTATATAAATCAGTATGCCGTAAATGCTGGCGCGAAGGCATAGAATTCTGATTGATACCGTCTCTGCAAGTCTAATTAAGATGAAACATACAAAAAACAGCCAACTGATATCATGATACCAAAACACCAGAGAGAAGAAATAATATCCCTTGTACGTCGCGAGGTTGTACCCGCCATAGGTTGTACCGAGCCCGTAGCAGTAGCTTTAGGTGTGGCACGTGCCACCGAACTGTTAGGCACAGTTCCCGAAGAATTGAATCTGAGTCTTAGCGGCAACATCATAAAGAACGCCATGGGTGTAGGCATACCCGGCACCGGTATGATAGGCTTGCCTGTAGCGGTAGCTCTCGGAGCTCTGATAGGACGTTCGGAATACGCACTTGAGGTTCTGCGTGATGTAAATCCGGAAAGCGTAGAACAGGCTAAAACCTATATGAATGAAGGACGCATAAATATAAAAGTGGCTGAGAATGCTCCGTCCAATCTTTATATAGATGTGACTGCCGTAGCTGGCGACCACACATCTCATGCGGTTATATCGGAAGCACACACTAATTTTATATTGCTCGAACGTGACGGCGAGATAATTGAAGACCGACGTCAGCCGGCCGAGGCTTCAGCTACAGGAACTACTCATGACGATGATATAACACTGTCGCTGTCTATGGTATACGAATTTGCCACAGAGACGCCGCTTGAAGAAATAGAATTTATACTTGAAGCACGCGACCTTAACAAATCGGCAGCGATGTTAGCCCTGAGTCAGGAATACGGTCATTCGCTCGGTTCGACTATAAACCGCTGCGGAAAGCACCTGTTCGGTGACACTCCTGTAGAACATATAATAAGCTATACATCAGCAGCCTGTGATGCCCGTATGGGTGGTGCTCCTGTACCGGTTATGTCAAATTCAGGTTCAGGTAATCAGGGTATAACCGCCACTATGCCTGTGGTAAGTTATGCCGAAGACATACAAGCCAGCGAAGAACAGCTTGCACGTGCCCTTATGCTGAGTCATCTCACCAGTATATATATAAAACAAAGCCTCGGACGTCTGTCAGCATTATGCGGCTGTGTCGTAGCTTCGACCGGAGCTTCGAGCGGTCTTGTTTATCTGATGGGAGGCGGTTATGAGCAGGTTGTAGCTGCTGTTAAGAATATGGTAGCCAATCTGACCGGTATGATATGTGACGGTGCCAAGCCGTCGTGCTCGATGAAGATTTCGTCAGGCGTATCGACAGCACTTATGTCAGCTATGTTGGCTATGAACGGTCGTTGCGTGACTTCGGCCGAAGGTATCGTGAGTGATGATGTGGACCAGACCATACACAACCTCACTTCGATAGGTCGCGAGGCTATGCTTGAAACCGACCGATTGGTACTTAAAATAATGACTTGTAAATGATACTGCAACGGTTGCACATCGAACGCTCGGCCGTGGCCCCGTTTTGGGCCACGGCCTTGAATATACTGCTGGTATATGTAGTGTACAGTCTGCTGCGTGTGGAATACCTGCTTGAGAACTGGCAATACTTCCGTGTCACAGCCTCAGAGGGACGTCTGTGGCAACTGTTAGCAGCCGGGCCTGTATTTGACACGCCCGGTATATTCTATACCAATGCACTATATGTGCTGTTGATGCTGCTACCGTTACATCTGAAAGAAAGGTCTGGTTACTACAGTGTATGCCGTTGGGTGTATATGATTGTCAACGGCATCGCGGTAGTGATGAATCTCGGAGATTCGGTATATTTCAGTTATACACTCAAACGTACCACGTGGGATGTAACCCATGAATTTGCCAATGACAGCAATCTTGCCAAAATTATATGTGTCGAGACGCTGCATCACTGGTATTTAGTTATATTTGCCGTCGTGCTGCTGTGGGGAATGTGGCGTCTGTACAGTAGTCCTTCACCGGGTGCTAATACCCGTCCGTTATGGCGTTATTATCTGTTAGGTATACTGTCATTAGCCTTAGGAGCACTGACTGTTGTAACCGGAATACGCGGCGGTCTGCTGAATCACTGGTATAACTATGTATTCGCTCTGCCGATAGCATACGCCTGTGTGCGTCTATGGCGTACCGGCAAACGTAAAGGAGCCTTCGTCACAGGAACGGCGGCTTTACTGCTGTTAGTTACGGCACCTATAGGCGGATGGCGTCACCGCGACATAAGACCTGTCGCGCTGTCGAATGCCGGCAAATACACCTCGCGTCCTATAGAAAACGCTTTGGTGCTGAATACCCCTTTTGCCGTAATACGTACCATAGGAAGTTCTCCCTATCGTCACCCCGGATATTACGGAGACGAGACCTCGCTGGCAGCCGTATATACACCCGTGCATGAAGCACACGCCGATAGTGTGCCAAACCATAAGAATATAGTGGTGATAATACTCGAAAGCTTCGGGCGTGAATATATAGGCAGTCTTAATCACGATATACTTGGTGAGAATTATAAAGGTTACACACCCTTTATAGATTCACTTGTTAACGTGTCAGCTACATGGCGTTACAGTTTCGATAACGGACGTAAGAGTATTGACGGAATGCCGAGTATACTGGCCGGTATACCACAGTTTGTAAGACCCTTTGTACTGACACCGGCTGCCATGAATCACATCGAGGGTCTTCCGGCCCTTCTGAAAAAAGAGGGATATGAAACGGCCTTTTTCCACGGTGCCCGAACAGGCAGTATGGGATTCGACGGTTTTGCACGTTCCATAGGGTTTGAAAATTATTACGGCCGTGAAGACTTTGAAAATGAAGGTCTGGCCGGTGGACCTGAAGAATTTGATGGTTACTGGGCGATATGGGATGAACCTTTCATGCAGTATTATGCTCTGAAAATGAGTCAGCTGCCTCAGCCTTTTATGACAGCTCTGTTTTCGGCGTCGAGTCATCACCCGTTTCATGTTCCGGAATGTTATGCCGATGTCTATCCCGAAGAAGACGGACTGCCTATATTCAAGACCATACGCTACACGGATAACGCTCTGCGACGATTCTTCGAGACAGCGTCCAAACAGCCCTGGTTTGCAAATACTATCTTCGTTATTACCAATGACCATACCAATATGAGAGCACATGACGAGTATCGTAGTGATATAGGTGCTTTCTACGGACCTGTTATCATCTATGACCCGTCGGGTGAGATAGAAGCCGGAGAACGGGAGGGTGTCGCACAGCAGACCGACATCATGCCTACTCTGCTCAGGCATGTAGGATATAAAGATAGTTATGTAGCTTTCGGTATTGATTTGCTTAACACTCCTGCCGAAGAGACGTGGGCAGTAAGTTATATCAATGACATATACCAATATGTGCGTTACGGGCTGGTGATACAGTGGGATGGTGAGAAAATAAGAGGTGTCTATCATCTTGGCGATCATCTCATGGCTGACAACATCATGAATCAGCTAAACAGCGAACAGGCCGCTACTGTCAGTAAAATGGAAGCTGAACTTAAGGCAATAGTACAGCAATACATGGACCGTATGCTTGATGATCGTCTTACGGCCGGACGTTAAAACCGGAAACATTATAAAGTCAGAATAAAACTCTCGACATGAAAGGCTACTTCATACGGGGTAGCCTTTTTCCTTGGCCTGTTACCACGATGATAATAGAATGTATGTTGGCGGTCCCATGTCTTTATATCTGTTCTGACCGTAGTGCCCGGAGCGGCCTTAGGCTCGACAGTGACCCGGCGGCTGTGCAGAGAACGCCCGTCGAGAGTACGATAATATATAACAAGTGTCAGACTTTTAAGAATACGGTCAGTGTTATTGGTAATGAAGAAAGATTCGACATTGGCCGGGGCTTCTTTATCATAACCTGAGAAAGTTATCATACCGAGTGTGTAAGGGGCAGATGCTAATGAATCAGCTGTGACCTCAATCTGTCCGGTGTCGGAGGAAGTTTCTGTGGCTGCCGGAGGACGGAGATGCAGTTTTATTTTGCGTCCTTCTGAAATTGCGGTACAGATAGAAATCAGTAGTACAGATAGAAACAGTTTGAGCAATTTATTCATAGATAACGTGGTGTTGAGCGTGAGGAACCGTTACCGTCATACGACGGATAAATTCTGACCATACCGGCCGGTAACCGGGAAGCCGGATTGTCAATACTTACTCTTACCATACGCCAGAATTTAGGCAATACCGATAGGGAGCCGAGACGGAATTTGAATTTCGGTGTCTCCACACGGAGATTTTCCTCATCAGCCAGGCGTGCCGCACAGTCTGTCAGGCCTGTAAGAATTCCTTTCTTGCGTTTGGTGAAGAGACGTAGTCTGAAAGACTTGGAGTCAGCCGTAGCTTCAAGAATACCTATTGATTCTCCGGGAGTCATTGAACAGTCGGGAGTATCAATCACACATATATCATATTTACGGTAAGCCGGGCGGTCGCTGTCGGGCAGACGGCGAACAAGTACCGTAACATTGTCCTCCGGATATATCCATATTCCCTCAATAGGATGGAGAGCTGTAGTATCGCACCATTCGCGTGCACCTATCACATCACATACGAGAGGTAAAGGTGAAACTGCCTTAATCTGAAATGAAGATATACTGATGAGGAATAGTAATATAAACGCAAGCATGTCCGTCCCGTACCGGGTATAGGTACGAGACGGACATGCTACTGAAGTCAGCAGACGTGCCATGTTGTCTACTGCTTTGTTGAGAAGGTGTATGTCAGGCCGAAGCTGAGAATCTCTTTAAGCATCCAGTGACGCCACTTTGAACCGCTGAGTTCTGTCGATGAGTCGAAACGTAAGTGTGCGTATATCTGGGTCGAGAAATACCTGTTAAACTGGAAAGATAATGTATTTTCCCAGTCGCCGAGGAAATAGCTGTAGTCACTGAAGAAGAACAGGCGTGACGTATAAAGTATATTCTGAGACAGATTGGCTTTGAGATTAAGTTCGGCACTCGAACCGATTTCGCTCACAGTCTTACGGTCAGGAGCTATACCGAACTGAGCATGGTCAACGCGCGGATTTATACATGTCTTCAGGTTGTATGACAACGGTGCTATTGAAGCGGTGAAATTGATTGTCTTGGCTTCGTTAACTTTGGTGTAAGTCATACCGAGACCGAGGTTAAGATCGCCTGACGATAGGAAAGCGGCCTTAAGAGTCTGCGAATTGGCCTCATAGTTGTTAAGCAGCTGGGTTTTGAACTGAGTGGTAAATGAATAGTACCAGTTGTTGGCTGCTTTAAGACCGAGTTTGAAATTATATTGGAATAAGTCTTCCGAGATACTGTAGTCATGCTCTGTATCCTGTGGCGCGCCGGCCAGACCGAGTTTGTAACTCAGTGTGCTTTGGAACAGTAATTTCGGATGCCATACAGGATTTAGCGATACATCCCACAGGAAGTTGAAGAAGAGTGAAAGGTTATTGTTACCACCCTGATACCAGTTGCTTGACAGATAAGCCTGTGAAAACTGCAATCCGGTATTGAAGACGTGAAGCCAATGTTTCTTTTCGATTTCAGCTGCTTTGAGCTGGGCTTTCGAGTTATCGACTTCCGGCAGGTCAAGCTTTCTGATATAAGCATCGAAACTGGTGTCGTCTTCAGGCAGACGCGGAGGAACGGGGAGATCCCAGTCAGCATAGTCGATGACCTTATAGTCATCAATCATGAGCGAGTAAACGAAATCATCTTGTATACGTGCCATTCTCATGGATGATCTCAGCCAGTCTGGAATCAGATTAGGCTTTATTATCTGCGGACGTACCAGCGGCGGAGCCACCTCCGGTACTTCACCTATATCCTCAGCTTCGACATCAAGAATATCGAGTATGCCTATCGAATCGGTAAGAGATGTAGCACGGTCTACCGCCATACGGTAAATCACTTCGTCATAAAATTCACGTTCCAGTTCAGGAGCCTGAAAATGTTTATAACTTAAAGGGCGATAACCTGAAAATACAATCGGTCCGAAAAGCGGGTTAGGGCGTTGAGGCCCTTTTACCTCTACAGGAGGGAGAGATAAAAGAATTTCATCGACTTCGCGTACACGGGCCGGATCATAAGCAATTGTATCGTTCTGCTCTAATTCTGGGTTAAGTAGAAGGGTTGCATCACTGGTTTGCGCAGCTATCTGAGGCACTGTGCCTAACAATGCCATCGAGCTAAGCAACAGACCAGCCGTTGCGGTAGGAATCTCGTTCATAAGGGTTAGCGGAATCAATTCAATTGAGAAAGAAATTGGGTGAGGAAGGGGAGTGGAGAGTGGAGAGGGGAGAGGAAAGAGTGGAGGGAGAGGAGAGAGAGGAGGGTGAAGGGTGGAGGGTGGAGGAAGGTAATACTTTAGGAGGCTTTGCGGAGAGGAAGAGCGGAATCATCCGGAGGTGAAAGAAGCTGGTCGTACTCATCGGAAGTAATGATACGGTAAGCTTCTTTGAAGATTGGATCGTGACGGTTATAGACCTTGAAGTAGGTAGTATTATCAAAGACGTCACGGCCTATCAGAGCTTTGATAATCATTGAGAAGAGCGGTGCCGACAGTTGAGCCTGTTCAGCATCGAATTCTATCTTTTCTGCGTCGGCGAGATGATAGAGCTCTTCGAGCATTGCAGGTGTTACCTCGAAACGTTCTACATAGTCATTATCGTTTTTATACTCTTTAAGCAGTTCTTTACGGTGTGTATCGACGTAGTTTATCACGTAACGGTTGATAAGGCCCTTCGCCAGTATATTACGGTAATATTTGGTAAATTCTGTGGTGTCGAGAGGTACGAATTTATCAGGTGTGATACCGCCGCCACCGTATATCGGCCTATGAAGACGCAGTGTGTTCACACGCAACGAGTCGATATAACGTATCGAATCCTGATGCATAAGTTCACCACGATTAAAACGGTCGAGCATATCTTCAGCATAGCCATCCTGATCACCTTTGGTGTATGGTTTCTGAATATCACGGCCTGTAGGAGTGTAGTAATGAGCTACGGTAAGACGCATCATCGAACCGTCGGGGAAAGGAAGAGGACGCTGTACAAGACCTTTGCCGAATGTACGTCTTCCTACTATGACGCCACGGTCATGGTCCTGTACGGCACCGGAAGTAATTTCTGAGGCCGAAGCCGAGTACTGATTAACCATGACTACCAGACGGCCGTCAGCAAAAAGAGGTTTCATATCTTCCGGAAGAGTGTAATTGTCATTGCGCGGAGAATTAAGACCTTCGGTAAAGACAGCAAGTGAGCCGGGCTCGAGTAATTCACTTAGAAGATCGATAGAAGCATTGAGATAACCACCGCCGTTATCAACGAGGTCAAGGATAAGATTTTCCATTCCCTGACCGCGCAGTTTGGTTATCGCTTCGTTCATTTCGCGCGGTGTCTCGGCTGCGAAACGGTTGAGACGTATGTATCCTGTATTCGGACCTACCATATAGCTTGCATCAACACTATAAATAGGAATATCAGCACGGGTTATGGTGAAGTCAATTGTATCGGTCATTCCTGCCTGCCGGCGCAGAACCTTAACATCGACATCAGTGCCTTTCGGGCCGCGCAGACGCTTCATGATGTTACTGTTCTTCATCTCTACACCGGCTATTACTGTGTCGTTAACCTCGATGATACGGTCGCCGGCAAGAATACCGACACGCTCGGCTGGACCGCCGCTGACGGTCTGAATGACATAGAGGGTATCCTGGGCCATATTGAAGGTTATGCCGATACCGGAGAAGTTGCCTTGCAGAGGCTCGTTAAGTTCGCGGGTCTCTTCGGCGTTTGAATATGCTGAATGAGGATCAAGCTTTTCAAGCATACCTCTGATGGCGTCTTCAACGAGTTTGTCCTCATTGACTGAGTCTACATAAAACTGGGCTATAGCGGCTTCAGCCATACGCAGCTTGTTGGCGGGTGAGGAAGGGGACAGGAACTGGGCACGCGGCATGAAGGCGCATACGGCGGCTGTGAGGGCTATGAGTGTGATTATAAATTTACGCATAGTGAGAGATTTGAGTTAGGGATGGAAGCGAGCTAAAGCTCGCGCACAGAACCAGGAGGCACTGCTGGAGGGTGGGGAGGCTTCGGGGGAGAGGCGAGCTAAAGCTCGCGCACAGAACCAAGGAAGCACTGCTGGAGGGTGGGGAGGCCTCGCGTGGGGAGGCTTCGCGTGGATGGGAGGCTACTCTGGGATGGGGGTGGTCCAGGCGATGAAGCGGGAGGCGTC
>CAMWVA010000132.1 GCA_947177575.1 uncultured Porphyromonadaceae bacterium
GCGCCGTTTATATCTTAGTTATTCTGTCTGTACGGGAAGTGTATTCTCAGTAGCTGTAGCGATATCGGGAAGAGCAGTGGATGTACGCTGTCTGGCAAGGGGTAGAGTATAGAAAATGGAGAAGGTACCACCGATTGAGCTGTTGCCTCCATATCCAGGTACAAACCATGGGTTAGATTGAGCACCGGGGCGCGTGTGCAGACGACGGTGGTAACGGAAAGACCAGCCCATGGAAATAGGACCGGCTATCTTCACTTTGATACCGAGTAGAGCTTCAGCCCAGAGCACTGAAGCGCTTTGATTAAGCAGAGCGAAATGATTGGTCTGATTCCAGTAGCCGGAGTTTATGGTTATATCGGTGATGTCGTAGCGAAAGGCTGACCAACCGAGTCGTAAGCCTAAGCCTACTTGATAGTCTGGCGAACTTTTGTAAAGAAAGTTGTAGTCAAAACCTATCTTGAAGAAAGGTGATGTCTTGCAACGGTAGTGATAGTTATTTAACTCCGGGGTATTGTCAGCCTGCCCGATACCGATTTCTACTGTAGGCAGTATCCAGTTGTAGAGCGATAACTGGCCTGAAGCACTGAAAGAGGTGTAGGATTGTCCGGCTAACTTCATTATGGCATCGAAGAAATCAACACCTACCGTGACAGCATCAAGAAGAGGATAGACAGGTCCGGATTTTACTTTTGTTATGGTGTCGAGCTGGGAGAGAAACAGCACGGGTTCTTCAAGCTGATTGCCGTGTTTGTCATAATAATGCAGAGTAGGCTGATCGGGCTTGTTAGGGTCATTATCTACAGGCGTGACCTTTTTCTGTGCCCATGTCAGACAGGGGCATAGAAATAACATCATAAATATAGTCAGAGTCAGGCGGTCAGGTAGTCTCATCTTCATCTGTATTGACACGGAAATAGATATGAATGTTCTCTACTGCCACATTATCGATATATCCGCGCGGACATGTCACCGAATCAATGCAGTAATGCGTTGTGGTTAGATCCTTTATACGGAATATATAGCTTACTCCGCAGGCAGCTGATACAAACTGCGGTTCTATATCATAACTTATCGAGATAGTATCGGCAATACGTAATCTACCTAAGGCACCCTGTAGATAACGGATTACATAACTGACATGCGAAGATGTACCGTCGATACGAAGTGGCAGGTAAGTCTGTGTCAGAGTACGCACCGAATCGTGAAGTATCGAATCACCCGGCGCTCCTATAGCATAGATGCTTACTGAATCAATAGACACTGCCTGCGGTGTCTCGGTTGCTGTATAGAAGCCTGCGAGAGGAAGAGAGCTGCGGTTGTCATAGCACTCGTCACTGTTGCAGGCTATAATACCCGCCAACATAGCGCCTCCTAAAGCGTATGGCAACAGACGTCTGAGTATTACGGTTACCATTGTTCGGAGATAAGGTAGTTGTTTCGCTCGGGAGCGTTGCGGGCTATAAGCTCACCGATAAACCCTGTGAGAAAAAACTGAAGTCCCATCACCATAGCAGCTAAGGAAAGGTAGAAGTAGACCGAATTGGTGACATAGAAGTGGTAGGATTCCGAACAGATGCTTATAATCTTAAGCGTCAGTACTACACATACAGCTATGAAGCCCAACAGAAACATCAGTGAACCGAACAGACCGAAGATATGCATCGGTTTGACACCGAATTTCGATTGAAACCAAAGTGTGCCGAGGTCAAGATAGCCGTTGACGAAACGGTCAAGACCGAATTTGGTCTGACCGTATTTACGGGCACGATGCTGTACCACTTTTTCACCTATTTTCTTATAGCCTGCATTTTTAGCCAGATAGGGAATGTAACGGTGCATGTCACCGTAGACTTCGATGTGTTTTACTACATCGCGGCGGTAAGCCTTAAGACCGCAGTTGAAATCGTGCAGATTGTGTATGCCGCTGACACGACGGGCCGTAGCGTTGAAGAGCTTGGTGGGTATCGTTTTTGACAGCGGGTCATAGCGTTTCTTCTTCCAGCCCGATACAAGATCATAGCCTTCTGCGGTTATCATACGATAGAGTTCGGGAATCTCGTCGGGACTATCCTGCAGGTCGGCATCCATAGTGATGACTACATTGCCTTCAGCACGTCGGAAACCGCAGTTGAGGGCTGGTGATTTACCGTAGTTGCGTGAGAAGGATATGGCGTGTATATGCTCGGGGTCAGCTGCTGCTAACTCTTTTATGACACGCAGAGAGCCATCGGTAGAGCCGTCGTTGACGAATATTATCTCGTATGAAAAATCATTCTGCTTCATGACGCGGCTTATCCAGTCGGTCAGTTCGGGCAAAGATTCTTCCTCATTATATAGAGGTATGATAACAGAAATATCCATGGGCTTGGAAGTGAGTAGGGGTCAGACAATGTTGCCGGCCACACGTCGGCGACGCACCGTTATTAGTGCGAGAGGAATGGAAAGCAGTGTGCCAAAGAAGGCTGTACTCCATGCTAAAGATGATATGAACTCAAGTGGAGAAGGCAGGAGATGGCGTTCGCGAGCCATATTGATGAGATCGATATTACGCTGGTGGGCTTGCAGAAGTTCTCCGGAGAGATTATCGTTGAGCTGGGCCATTGTAGTGTCGATGTAGACGTTGATGAAGTCCGGCTCGTAGAAGGTGATGTAAAGCGCTGACAGAAGTGTACATATCATGGTGCCGAAGATGATGGAGTACATAGCGAAAAGCCACATAGGTACGAATTTATTGTATATCGGCAGGCGTGTGGATATGCGTCGCATATAAACGAGGAGACAGACGGGGATGAGTATGGCTCCGACAAGGGCAAGGGGCAAAGAGGGGTAGTGTATGCTGAGCAGCATACAGGCTGACATGAAGGTGAGGAGGAGGCCGATGGGGAGGCCGGTATATGCGGCCAGACGGAAAATAGATGGAGAGGGCATGGTTATTTTTATGATAATTATTGGTGTTATGGGAATTATGGGAAGCGAGCTAAAGCTCGCACACAGAACTAGGGGGCACGCTGGGCGGCTGGGGTGGAGAATAAAGGGCGGCTGCGGGGAAGCGAGCTGAAGCTCGCACACAGAACCAGAAGGCACGCTGGGCGGCTGGGATGGAGGCACGCAGGGTGGCTGGGGTGGAAGACAAAGGCTGCGGGGTCAGAAGTGCCAGCCTGTGCGGGCGAAGAGGCGGCGGTCGTCGGCTATCTGATTGCTGACTGTGGTGAGCATGTCGCCCATGAGGACACCGTTGACTCCGCCGCGTAGCATACGGGCCATAGAGGCGTCAGAAAGACGCATACGGCCGCCGGCAAAGCGTATCGACTGTCGGGGGAGTACGAAGCGGAACATAGCGGCAGTACGTATTATGTCTTCTTCGCTGATGAGGGGAGTGTCTTCAAGAGGTGTGCCGGGGATAGGATTAAGGATGTTGATTGGCACGGAGTCTACGTTGAGGTCTCGCAGTTGCATAGCGAAGTCAACGCGCTGTTCCATTGTTTCGCCCATGCCGATGATGCCTCCTGAACACACCTCCATACCGGCACGTCGTGCAGCGGCTATGGTAGCTCTTTTGTCGGCAGGAGTATGGGTGGTACAGAGAGTGGCGAAATGCTCTTCACATGTTTCCATATTACAGTGATAGCGGCGTACTCCAGCTTCAGCCAGCATCTGCATGGCTTCATCATCAAGCAGGCCCATCGAGGCACATAGATAGAGATCGGTTTCTTCGGATAGACGACGGTAAATGTCACAGAACTTAGCAAGGTCACGTTTTGAAACGGCCCGACCGCTGGTCACAAGCGAGAAACGGCTAATGCCTTCACTTTCATTGCGACGTGCATGTTGCATGACTTCGTCGGCATCGATAAAGTTATAAGTGGCACAGCCAGTATGGTGGCGTGTGGCCTGAGCACACCATTTGCAGTCTTCGCCACACATACCGCTGCGGGCGTTGACAATAGAACAGCTATCTATCTGCTGTGGCTGTGTGGCTCGGCAGATGCGGTTGGCGGCATCGCACAGAGCGTCAAGGTCGGGCCAGGCGGCAAGGCGCAGAGCTTCGGCATGGCTTACTTCACCTCCGGCAAGGACGCGGTCGGTTATAAGATTGAGAAATTCGTTGTTGTCTTGCATGATGTAGGATATAGTCTCCGACAAAGGAAACATAATATAATATTTAACGTGTCAATGGATAGGAAAATTATAAAATAACTGTGATATGGACAAACCTCCGGAGGCTAAACGAAGATAAGTACCAATAGCTGTGCCACAACCACACGTGCGAACATAGAGAGCGGATAGACCGTAGCGTATGCTACTGCCGCATCATCACCCTCGCAGTTGTCGTTGGCATAGTTAAGTGCCATAGGATTAGCCATAGCTCCGCAGGCCATACCGGAAGCTGTAGCATAATCAAGGCGCCATATTCTCATGGCTGCCCAGGCTATGAGTAATGTAGGTACAAGAGTTATGATAAAACCAAGCGCTACCCATAGCAGCCCTTCAGCGCGCATTATGGTGTCTATAAAAGAACCACCCGCCTGCAGTCCGAGACAGCCGAGATAAAGCGAAAGTCCTATACCGCGCAACATCAGATTGGCTGAGCGTGTGGTATAGGTTATAAGATGCATCTGAGGACCGAAACGTCCTATCAGAATACCCATTACAATTGGTCCTCCGGCCAGTCCGAGCTTTATAGGAGTCGATATGCCCGGTATGGCTATCGGTATTGAACCCAATATAAGACCGAGTACCATACCGATAAAGATAGCGGCAAGGTTGGGGTCCTTAAGATCACTGACGGAATTTCCCAGCAAATCGGCCACACGTTCTACCGCAGAGGATTCACCTACGATTGTAAGACGGTCGCCAAGCTGTAGTATAAGGCCCGGAGTTGCTAACAACCGGGTACCGGCACGTGACACACGGCTGATATTTACACCATATTGATTGCGTAATTTCAAGGCGCCGAGACGTTTGCCGTTGAGTCCGGGACGACTTATGACTACTTTTTGCGATACTAATTCTTTATCGACTGAATTCCAGTCTATGTCGGACTTGTTCCAGTCCTTATGCAGACGTTCGCCGAAAATTACTGTCAGAGCCTTGACTTCGTTATCATTGCAAACAGCCAATACATGGTCGCCCTTTTCCAAACGTGCGTCGGGGCCGGGGATACTTACCTGGCCGGCTCGCCACAGACGCGAAATGACGAACTTCGCTCCCGATGAACGGCGTATATCTTTTATGGTGAGACCAAATAGTGCCGGATTTGAGATAGCGAACTCAGCTACAAAGGTGTGATCGGCATCGTCATGCGGATGAGGAAGCAGGTCGGCAGGTCGTGCCAGAACTTTACGTAGTATCACCAAAGCTATTATGACACCCACCACGCCGAGGGGATATGTTACCGCACAGCTAAGTGCCGCACCGTTAGCGTCGACTCCGAGCTGCTGAAGGGCTTGCTGTGCTGCGCCGAGTGCCGGGGTATTGGTAGTGGCGCCGCACATTATACCTGCCATATCCGCCATCGGCACACCGAAAGCATAGCTCAGAGCTATGGTTAATGCCGCTCCTGCGATTACCAGCCCAAGACCGATACTGTTAAGACGTATGCCACCTGAGCGGAACGAACTGAAGAAACCCGGTCCGACCTTAAGCCCTAATTCGTAAACGAAAAGAACAAGGCCGAAATTCTCGGCATATATCAGCATCTGTTCGTCAATGGAAAAGCCGAGATGCCCGGCAAGAATACCGGTGAAAAACACAAATGTCACACCGAGCGAGATGCCTGCTACTCTGAGCTTACCCAGTCCGAGACCGATGGCTATTATTACAGATAACAGCGCCACAGCCTGTACTGCCGAGTGCTGTGTGAAAAGATTCTGAAACCAATCCATGCCGCAAAGTTAACAAAAATAAAGAAGGTGGTCAAACAAGAGCAGATATAGCGGAGTCGGGTGACTAAAAATAATGAATATACGACATAGCAGTGTATCTCGGTCTGCTGAATATAGTTAACTTTGCATAACTGATGCATAAAAAACTTTAACTACCATGAACGAAATATTCTCAGTCAAAGACAAAAGTGTTGTTATCACCGGTGGTACCGGTGTGTTAGGTGAGTGCATAGCTCGCTATCTTGCCACTCAGGGTGCATGTATCACAATCATAGGACGTCGCGAAGTTGAGGGAGAAACTATTGTAACTGATATACGTCGTGAAGGCGGTAAGGCGATATTTGTACGCGGTGATGTACTGTCGCAGGATGATATGCAGCAGGCCTGTCGTACAGTACTCGATACATACGGACGTGTTGACTCTCTGCTTAACGCAGCCGGAGGTAATATGCCGGGTGCTACTATCCCGCCCGGTTCGACATTTTTTGATGTCAGTATAGATGAATTTGAACGTGTGCTTAATCTTAACCTTACCGGTACTGTATTGCCTACACAGGTATTTCTACACCCTATGGTACAACAGGGTAAGGGTACGATAGTCAATTTCTCTTCTATGGCTGCTTTCCGTCCTTTGTCTCGTGTGGCCGGATATGACGCTGCCAAAGCCGGTATCTCGAATTTCACTGCTTTTCTTGCTAACGAAGTTGCTACTAAATTCGGTAATGGTATACGTGTCAATGCTATAGCTCCGGGATTCTTCATTACTAACCAAAACCGTCGGTTGCTTACCAACGAAGATGGCAGCCTGACTGAACGCGGTGCCGATGTCATAAGACAGACGCCTTTCAAACGTTTCGGTAAACCGGAGGAATTGTGCGGCACAATACAGTATCTTATCAGCGATGCTTCAGCTTTCGTAACCGGTTCTGTCGCTGTGGTAGACGGAGGTTTCAATGCTTTTACGATGTAAGCTTGTCACTGCTATGAAACCTTTTGACTAACAAAACACCACGCTGATGTGTTGTAATAGACGGAGGGCCATATATGGTTCTCCGCCTGTTGCTTTTATATGAATTATAATACTTAAAAACGAAAAGATATGAGTTTGTCCGATCGAATCCGCCATCTGTTTCATGTAGTATCCAATGTGCGTCCGCTTGTATGGATATGTGTTTATATAGGTCTTATGCCTGTTTTTGCTCTTATCTATTGGGCGTTGCCCGACGGACAGTTCCGTATTCCCGACGGAGGAGGAGTAGACTACGGTTCGTGGCTTTATTATAGTATAGTGACCATTACCACCTTAGGTTTCGGTGACTACACACCATCCGGTGCCGGTGCGCAGGCTGTCACAGCCGTTGAGGTAATGTGCGGTCTGGTTATACTTGGCTTCTTCCTAAATGCCGTAGGCTCGATGAAGTCAGAGATAGATGTCACTTCGGAGCTCGAACGTCAGCGCAAACTGCATGAAGCTCAGGAGACGGATAAGCTCAAGAAGACTATACCTGTCGTAATGCACTGCCTGAATAACTTTATGGCTTATTGTTATGCTGTGACCACACCGCTCAATTCACGTAAAAGCGATAGCCAGTTTAATCCTGATTTCAGTTTCAGTGATATGTCTGATCTTTACAAACCCTCGCATCTGTCGTCAGATTTGGAGAAACGTCCTGCTGTTGAAGGTCTTTTGCGTAGTGCTCACCGTACCAGCCTGTGTCTTGATTCGCTTCAGACACGTGTTGACCTTGAATTATGGCCCGAACTGCTTGAGTCGTGCTTTACCTTCGTTGCCAATAGTCAGATGTTTACTTCGTCAGACCGTTTGTCGGCCGGAGCTGAAGCTTTGATGCCTGCCAGTGGTAAAGATGCCGAACAGCATATATCCGATAAGATAGCATCTGCTTCCGAAGTGCCTGCTACCCGTAAGGGCGATAGTCTTGACTCTGTAGCAGACCTCTATTATTATATAAAGGCTAATGCTACTCTGGCCCGTCAGATAGAGACTGAACTTACTAAAATAGCTTCCAGCGATACACAGGCATGATTGTGCGAGATTATGGAATTACGTCGTCAGAAACTTATGCGTTATATCGTTCCGTTGCGCGAGGGTGGTTCGTTGCCTGCTCTCGGCGAAGCGGATGACGGTTTTCGTTATGCTGTCAAACTACTTGGGGCCGGACACGGTGCTAAGAGTCTTATAGCCGAACTTGTCGGTGGTCTTGTAGCGAAAGCATTTAAATTTAAGGTGCCTGAACTGGTATTACTTGACCTTGACCATCTTTTCGGTATCACTGAACCTGATGCCGAGATACAAGAGCTATTGCGTAAGTCGGAAGGGCTTAACTTAGGTCTGCATTTCCTTGACCGTGCCACAACCTTTGACCCGTCTGTCAATACTATTGATTCGCTTACAGCTTCGAAGATAGTATGGCTTGATGCTTTCCTTACTAATGTTGACCGTAGCCGGCTTAATCCCAACATGATGAACTGGAACGGAGAAGTTTGGCTTATTGACCATGGCGCTGCACTTTATTTTCATCATTCATGGCGTCCTGTTGAGGAGGCTATAGCTGATCCTTTTCCTTATATACGTCATCATGCTCTTCTGCCGTTAGCCACACGTCTTGATGAAGCTGACAATCTGATGCGTCAGGCTATTACGCCACGTACCTTGTCAAAGATAACAGACCTTATACCTGAAGCATGGCTTGACGAGGCTGGCAGCGATATTACTGCCTCTGAGCGTCGTGAGACTTATCGCCGTTTTCTGACCGGACGTTTGGCTAATACACAGCCCTTCGTGGAACGTGCCAAACAAGAACGACTTCTATTATCAAGATAAACATGTATCAAGATAAACATGACTAAGCAGATGAATCCTGTGCCTGTCTCTGATAAAGCAAATCTTTCTTCAGCCGCTCCCTCTGCTTCCAGTGTGTCAGCTTCTTCTCAGACTGCTGTTTCCGACAACCTGTTGTATGAATATGCTGTCATACGCTATGTGCCGCGTGTGGAGCGTGAGGAGTTTATTAACGTCGGTCTGCTGATGATGTGTAAACGCCGCCGCTGGCTACGTTGTACCATATACCTCGATTCAGAACGCCTCAAAGCTTTTGACCCCCGCGTCAATATTGAACGTCTGCGTCATCAGCTACAGCTATTCGAACGTCCCGGTGTACCCTTTTCTGACAGTCCCGTCGAAGAACGCTACCGCTGGCTGGTCGCTGCCAAAAGCGCGTGCCTTCAGACTTCTCCATCACATCCCGGCATCGCTTATCTGCCCTCGGAAGCTATCTCAATCAGCTCTCCGGACAGCACCTCGATATTAGATAGCACTTTTGAGCGTCTTCTTACCGAATTAGTAAAATAAGCCCAGAAGCCAATCAGACCTCTCGGAGTGCTCGGAGAAATCGGACTTCTCGGAAAAATCGGAATAATCAGATTTCTCGGATTATTCGGATAAATCAGATTACTCGGATAAATCGGAAAGCTCGGATGAATCGGACTTCTCGGAATAATCGGAGTATTCAGATTTCTCTGAATACTCCGATTTTTGCGTTAGCCTTTTGTCTCGGCTCGTCCGTTAGCTTTTGTATACAAATTTTAACATTTATTGATTGCATTAAGTAACAATAA
>CAMWVA010000133.1 GCA_947177575.1 uncultured Porphyromonadaceae bacterium
TAATTATACAGCTATTTAGATATATTCCAATAGATTCTGTTAAATTACCTTTCGTTTACAGTTCATTATACTTTGCAGTTACCATATTAGGTCAGTTACCTTTTACTTTAGATTCAATATAGATTAATTAGATTTCCTAATTTAATATCGAATTCCTCAGGTGTAAATTCTTCATATCCACATCCGGGATAGAATGTTAATTCACTAAAATAAACTGCACCGTTTACTTCATAAAAATCTACCCTTAAAAATTTTGTACCTTTTGACAAAATTTCAGCTAATTCTATCATTTTTTTTAAATTTATGGGTTTGGGTAATTCTTTTGTCGATGCTGGATAATGTCGTGTAAAAGGTAATCTTTTCCATTCATTATCAAAGAAAGTTACTTTTACCCCGCCTTTACTACGACGTTCTGTACAGACAAAGCTACATTTTACTTTTCCATTAAAGCACATAAATTTATAGTCAGTAATACTTTCTTCACAGTTTTCAGTTTTGGATTTAAGTAATTCTTCTGCTAAGATTCTACGCTTTACATTTTTATATGGCCATTCTCTACCGGCAGAATAGAAGTCGCGTTTTAATGATAGAGACATTTCTTTTTTTATCTGATCCTTTTCAAGGACAGATTTATCTTTACAAATTACTACTCTTCCGCTATCATGGTTTGTTTTAAGAACAAATTGATCTGGTAAAGAGTCAAAATCAATATCTTCTGCTTTTTCCCAAACTCCTAATGTAGGAATTATATATTCCTCTCCGATTTTGTCCGCAACCCATTTTTTAGCTTCAATCTTATCAACCATTATAGTGTATTCTGGTTTTCTGTCATTGAGCTTTAACCATTGAAGTTTTTCATTAAATGTTTTAGGATTCTTTAAATTCGGCCATTTACCAAGATGAAGATAGAATTGAATACTAATATATAGTGGATCAGGTATAAGTCTTCCCGTAGGTATAAGAATATTATTGACGATTTTTATTTTTGAGGTTTTAATTAGATTAAATATATATTTTTTAATCATAGTTTAAATAATTAGGTATTTTTTCAATGTATTCTTAATCACATCCAAAGATATCGCGTGTATAGACTTTATCTGCTACATCGTCAAGACAGGCATCGTAACGGTTAGCAACTATGGTATGAGATAGTTCTTTGAATTTTTTAAGTTCGTTTACCACTTTAGAGCCGAAAAAGGTACTTCCGTCTTCAAGTGTCGGTTCGTAAATTATTACTTGTGCACCTTTCGCTTTAATACGTTTCATTACTCCTTGTATTGAAGAGTGTCGGAAGTTATCGGAATTTGATTTCATTGTCAGACGATACACCCCTACAGTACATACATGTTCACTTGTAGAACTGTATTGACTGTTGCTTGAATAATAGCCTGCTAATTTCAGTACCTGATCAGCTATGAAATCCTTGCGTGTGCGGTTACTTTCGACGATAGCAGTCATCATATTTTGCGGTACATGGGCATAGTTAGCTAACAGTTGCTTTGTGTCTTTAGGAAGACAATAGCCTCCGTATCCGAAGGATGGATTGTTGTAATGTGTGCCTATACGTGCATCAAGTCCGACACCTTTTATGATAGCCTCTGTGTCAAGTCCTTTGACTTCGGCGTATGTATCAAGTTCGTTAAAATAGCTTATACGTAATGCTAAGTATGTATTAGCAAATAGTTTGACAGCCTCCGCTTCTTTTATCCCCATGTAAAGTGTCGCAATGTCACGTTTTTCTGCACCCTGTTGTAGCAAAGCGGCAAAGGTGTGTGCTGCTTCATCAAGGCGTGTGGTGTCAGTGACAGTGGCGATAGCATTATTTTCATCGGCAAATCTCGGGTCGTCGATAATCTTAGGTATACCGGCAATTATACGGCTTGGGTACAGATTATCATACAGAGCCTTTGACTCGCGTAAAAACTCCGGAAAGAACAGAAGATTAAATTCCCTGACTCCACGTGCAGCATATTTTGCATAGAGTGAACGACAATATCCTACCGGAATAGTAGACTTGATTATCATTACGGTATCGGGATTTACCGATAATACAAGGTCTATGACTTCTTCTATATGATGGGTATCGAAGTAATTTGTTTCCGGGTCATAATTTGTTGGTACCGCAATCACTACAAAATCAGCGTTGCGATAAGCTTCGGCTCCGTTAAGTGTGGCTTTCAGGTCAAGATTTTTTTCTGACAGATATTTTTCTATATACTCGTCCTGTATAGGTGAAAGCCGGTTATTTATCTTTTCGACTTTCTCAGGAATAACCTCGACTGCGGTCACTTTGTTATGCTGTGCAAGAAGTACTGCTATACTTAGACCGACATAGCCCGTACCGGCCACTGCTATATTGTATTTTTTCATTCTGCTACAGATTATAATAATTCTTAAACCATGATACAGTACGATCAATACCATACTGTAGATCGGTATGAGGCGTGAACCCCGTGACTTCTGCGAGAGCCGATGAGTCTGCGTATGTCTGATAGACATCTCCGGCTTGCATGGGTAAAAATTCTTTTTTTGCTTCGCGTCCTATCGCCTTTTCTATACATGATATATAATCCAGCAGACGTGTGGGGTGCTGGTTGCCTATATTGTACACTCTGTACGGTACGGGTGACGTAGCCGGATCCGGATTCATTTCATCCCAGTCCGGGTTGCCTTGCGGTATAATATTGATAATGCGTATGATTCCCTCGACTATATCGTCAATATAGGTAAAATCGCGTAGCATATCACCGTTATTAAATACCTTTATTGGCCTATTATGCAGAATGGCATCCATAAAAAGAAAAGGTGACATGTCGGGACGTCCCCATGGGCCGTAGACAGTGAAGAACCGCAGACCTGTAGTCGGGAGGTCAAAGAGTTTGGAGTAAGCGTGAGCCATGAGTTCATTACTCTTCTTTGTAGCTGCATATAGACTAACAGGATGTGCGATTCCATGATGCTCTGAAAAAGGTACCTGTCCGTTTAAGCCATATACACTTGAAGACGATGCGTAGACTAAGTGTTTTATCTTATTATTACGACAGCCTTCAAGTACATTTATGAAACCGTCAATATTACTCTCAATATAAGCGTGCGGATTAGTGATGGAATAGCGTACACCAGCCTGAGCTCCGAGGTGAATCACCACATCGAAGTTGCCGTTGGCAAACAGCATCTGCATAGCTTGAGTGTCTTCAAGATTCATGCGTATGAAGCTGAATCTTTCTTCTGTTACGGATTTGGCAAACTTGTACCAAGTCACATCTTCTTTACGAATACCGAGCCGGGCAAGACGTCCGTATTTCAGGGCCGGATCATAATACTCATTGATATTGTCAAGCCCTACAACTGTTTCTCCCTGTGCAAGCAGGCGTTGACATACGGCTGCTCCTATAAAGCCGGCACCACCGGTGACCAATACTCTCATTTGTTTAAAACTTTCTTACGTAATGTACTTCCATAAATTGTCTTAACAAGAGAGGTAGGCATTATACGGAAGAAGTATCTCATTAATGGGTATATGTACCTCCATGAGAATATCCCATGCAGCTTTTTGATTCCGTTGAGATATATTATCAGCTCGTCTTTGGCTTTCTTTGTACTGCGACGTTTAAACACATCATCTTCACGTCGGAATTTTAATGTTATATATTCTATGTTGGCTATTTTATATCCTTTGCTTACTAACTCATACCATAAGGCAATGTCCTGACTAGTCCTAAATTTTTCGTTATACCGATTACCAGCATCAAATACTCGCCGCCGTATCATAACTGTCGGGTGTGCTACAGGACATGCTTTACATATATATTTACGTACTTCACTAGCTTCAAGAGGAAATTTACGTATAAAAATATTATTGTTGTTATGATTAAATTCTTGAATACTTCCTCCAACAACATCTATATCAGGATTTTGATCTAAAAAAGCAGCCTGACGATTAAATCTTTCAGGATTTGATATATCATCACTGTCCATACGAGCAATATAATCTCCTTTTGCTATCTCAATACCTTTATTAAGAGATTTTGTCAGTCCAAGATTTGCTTCATTCATTAGGAGAACTAATTTATTGCCTAATACCTTCTTCCATTCATCAATGACATCATACAAATCTTTATTTAGAGACCCATCTTCAACCAGAATAATCTCAATAGGTTTCAGAATTTGGTCTGACCAAACGCTGTGAAGAGATTGGTTAAGATTTGCCGCTTTTTCAAATTTGTAAACCGACATTAATACAGAGATGGTAGCCATATATGAGTTGATGATTACTTAGAGAGTGTAGTTGAAATTAACTTCTATTTAATCAACGTGTATTTTTGAAATGAATTGCAGAAGTCAGAAATTTCTCTTATCACTCAACGTGGCCAGGAGATAGTGAGCAATATGACAATACTACTTTTTAATCAAATTATCTTCTTGGCGGGAATGCAAAATTACTATTTTTTTAGAAAACAACAAAGCGAGTATCTTCTACTCAATAATCCGAAAAAAGGTCTGTCAGTCCATGAATACGAAGTAGACAGCCAGTATGAGACATACAAAGGCAGCAAAATGGTTCCAATGCAGAGTCTCGTTCTTAAAAAAGAAAATGGTGAAAATTGTAAATATAGTAAGTGTTATGGCTTCCTGTATTACTTTGAGCTGCATAAGTGAAAAATGTCCTCCGTTGCCGTGATAACCCATACGGTTGGCAGGTACCATAAAAAGGTATTCCAGCAATGCTATACCCCATGAGATAAATATAACTATGTACAACGGAGTGTTGGAGGTTATTACCTTCATCTCCTGTAGTTTGAGATGACCATACCAGGCCAGGGTCATGAAAATGTTGGATATTACCAGCAGGGCAATTGTAATCCAGGCGCTCATGATGTCAGGTTATATTATTTTAAAGTCGTTTGATATAGAAGGTTTATATGAATGATAATGGGCATAATAACAATGGCCCGCAGTGGTGAGACCGCCGGCCATTATGTCCGCACTCTCTCAGAGAGAATGATATTTATTGTACAGAAAGTGGGACTCGAACCCACACAGCCGGTAAAGGCCAAAGGATTTTAAGTCCTTCGTGTCTACCATTCCACCATTTCTGCATCCGTATAGCTCTTCCTAAAGTAGGTCGGAACTGTTATACGTTGCAAAGTTAATTGTTTTTTTTATATTTAGCGTTATCGAAAGAAGATTTTTTTATGGCTAATATTAACTGTCTGTATTAAGATTGTATAATACAGACAGTTAATATTAGAATTTTAACATACTCTATATGGGATTATAACTGTGTAAAGACTCTTTAAGGATTATAGAGGTCTTTGTTGTAGTAATTGAGTATGTCGTATGAGGCACGTATGGCCATTGCTGCCTTGCTTGACGGATTAATACGTACAGCTGCCATATAGTCTTTGAGGGCATCAGCACGACGTCCCATGCTGAAATAGCGCATACCACGTAAGGTCAATGCTTCGTCATCTTCAGGATGTGCGGCAATATAAGTGTTGAGTAGCTCTATTGCCTCGTCTGAGGTAGCTGTGTGGCGGATACGTTCACGTATCTGGTCGAGTGTAAGGTCGGTATTCATTTTTGCTGAATTGTGAAATCGCCCAATGCAAAATAGGCAGGAGTGTTCATGCCCCATTCGCCTGTATCCGATGAGCTGAGAGTGAAATAGATTCCGGTTACTTCACCAAGTGGAGTGAGATCAAAATAAGCCCATCGGTCAACTATACCATCGGTAGCTTTCCCTGAATTACAGTAGGCCAGGAAGAAATCAGCTGTGTCTTCAGTTCCATCCGGGTGAATACCGTGAGCTGTAAGTTTAAACCAGTCGCCATCTGTGAAGGGATGTGTAAAATCGTTACCTCTCTCCATCGTATAATAGGCATAACTGGTGTTAGTAACAAGAAAATGTTCTGGGACGAAAGGTTTGCCGTCTGTTCGTGCTACTGTACATGAACGTTCGGCAAATGTCTCACCTTCACGGCTTGACCAGAATCCAATCAGATACGGTGTGCCTGCGCCGGTAGGACCTTCTCCTGTTATAACACGGTAAGGGTCAGTATATGTAGCCGCACCCTCTCCGCTTTGACATGCTGGTGTAAACCCTTCAACAGTATCCCATTCTGAAAGAGAATGAGAAAATGTAAAACCTTCTACCTTTACTTGGGCAGTTGTGTTATTTTCGGCCCATACATTGTCAGGGTCAAACGTAAGTGTACCAAGAGAGATTGTCTCAGTCTTGGGTTCCTCCGGTATCGGTTCGTCTGAGTTGTTATCTCCACATGCTGTCATCAGTACGACGGCAGGCAAAAATAAGGCATAAACTGAAAAGTAGCGTTTTGTCATGTCTGTAGTGAAAAAACTATGTTTCGATTGGAATAGCAGGGTTGTTAACTGCCGCATACACATATATCTACATGCTCTGCTTTGACAGTACGTCCCATAAATATAGAGGCCAGAGTTTCGAATTTGCGTGGATTCTCTGAAGTTATAAATTTTGTTATGCCTCCTTTGGAACAGTACTGTTCCAGCTCCGGGTGACGATCGAGATAGAGTGCCAGTGAGTCAGCTACTATATCTCCCTGAGCCATAATGCGGATATGTGGGGGTGTATAGCGACGTATCTTCTGATAGAGTAACGGATAGTGTGTACAGCCTAATACGATGAGGTCAATCTGCGGGTCGGCCTTAAGCAAATTGTCTACATATTTCTTTACGAAATAGTCGGCACCGGGACCGTCAGCTTCACCGTTCTCTACGAGCGGGACCCACATAGGCGCGGAATATTCGGTTACCTTCATATCAGGGAACAGTTTGGCAATTTCCATACAATAGGAGTGGCTCTGTACAGTTCCCTGTGTCGCGAGTATACCTACGTGGCCTGTACGTGAATAGAGACCGATATTTTCAACTGTAGGACGTATGACTCCTAACACACGTTTGTGTGTATTTATACGTGGCAGGTCATTCTGCTGTATCGTTCGTAAAGCTTTAGCTGAAGCGGTGTTGCAGGCAAGTACCACCAGATTGCAGCCGCAACTGAACAGTTGGCGCACACATGCAAGTGTAAAGTCATAAACCACATCGAACGAGCGTGTGCCGTAAGGCGCACGTGCATTATCTCCCAGATATATGTAGTCATACTGTGGAAGCCTTAATTCGATGTCATGTAGTATGGTCAGGCCGCCGTAGCCCGAATCAAATATTCCTATTGGTGCCTCTGTCATTTGGGCCTATTGTCATGCCTTTTTGTATAATATACCGGCAATGAATATAAATTTAGGTTACAATATTAAGTAAAGCGGAGAGTGCCGATATAGGCGCTGCTCCGCTTTGTGTATCTGCTATATAAAAGCATCAAAGGGGTATTATTTTATACCCAGTTTTGCTTTGACATCATTAGTTATATCTACTGTGGGAGCAGCCATGTAGAGTACTAACTGAGGAGTGTAGGTCTGCACCAGTGAAAAGCCTCCTTCCATACCTACAGCCTCGATAGCTGTGCGTATTTTCTGCATGATAGGCTGTATAAGGTCATTCTGAAGTTTCTGCAGATCCTGAG
Source organism: uncultured Porphyromonadaceae bacterium (assembly GCA_947177575.1). Lineage (GTDB taxonomy): Bacteria > Bacteroidota > Bacteroidia > Bacteroidales > Muribaculaceae > Lepagella. The sequence continues at coordinate 7,562 of CAMWVA010000133.1, forward strand.
TGGCAGACTGCTGGAACTGGTCAATCTTCTGCTGATATTCGTTGAAGTCACGTGTCTTGCGCTCACGGATACCTGCAGGTGTGCTTTCGTCGAGATTTGCCAGCTCATCGTACATACGTTTCATCTCCTCAAGAAGCTTGCGGTTCTCCTCGTCATACTTGCCTGACACTTCCTGCAGCTTGTTGTTGGCTTCGGCAGTTTCGGGCATGGCAGCCAGAATAGCGTCAACATCAGCCAGACCGAGTTTAAAAGTCTGGGCAGAGGCCAGCATGGGTAGAACCATAGCGGCCATAAGAAGTATTTTCTTGAACATTACGGTTATAGAGTGTTTAATTTATTATTACACGCTTTCATAGCTCAGTCGTTGTGTCCGGAGATTGCACGACGTAGCTGTCAGAGTGCAAAATTACTTAAATTATTTGGAATAACCCAATTTTGCCAATACTTCGTTACTTACATCTATACGTGGTGAGGCAAAAACTATACTTTGTGATGATGCACGGTCGAATATGGTCTGGTAGCCTTTCTCTTCTGCTACAGCCTTAACAGCATTATAGACGTCTTCCTGAATAGGTTTCATAAGAGACTGACGTTTTTTGTACAGCTCACCTTCCGGACCGAAGTATTTGTAACGTGCATCAGTTACTTCTTTCTCTTTAGCTACAATTTCCTCCTCACGTTTTTTCTTTTGGTCGTCGGTCAGGAACACCATTTCAGCCTGATAATTCTTAAACATTGTTTCGGCTTCTTTAGCCAGTTCGTTAACCTCCTTTTCCCAGCGTAATGATACCTGATTGAGCTGTTCGTTAGCCATTTCATACGAAGGTACGTTACGCAGTATGTAATCCATATCGACAAGAGCGAATTTCTGAGCTGAAGCACCTCCTATGGCGCTAAGGGCGACTATAAGGCCCATTATGAGTTTCTTCATCTGTAAGAGTTGTTTTGATTTATTGCTATAACGGATTATAACGCTACAGTATGCGTATTTGTATTACTTTTATATTACTGTGTCGCTATCTGCATAGACCGCTATGGAGGTTAAGGGTTTAAGCTGTTACTGTGGTTAGTTGGTATTCAGATTTTACCATTCGAAGCTTATATTACCTCCTAAAGCACTTATGGCTACGTTCCGATTCCATGAATCCCAATAGTTGTTGGTCAGTAGCTGATAAGATACACCTATGTCTATCGCCTGTTTAGGATGTTTTTCACTTACAGGTATACGTACTCCTATCGATGGTCTTAGATAGAAATATTCGTTGCCGTTTATATAACCGTTATGGATACGGAGGTAATTGTTGCCTACAAGGAAAGATGCACCGACACGTATATCTGCGAAAAATGCTGCTCCTGTGGCTCCGCCGATATTAAAACGGAAATCAGTAAATAGCGGTATCATCACACCGTTAGTAGAAGTGCCGTGAGCTACATAACCTGTAGGCCAGTTCTGGCTCCAGTTTTCGGCAGGAGTTGTATGTACATATTGTACTCCCAGACCTGCTCCCATGAAGAACCAATTGGAGTAGCGGAATCCCTGTGTTGTTGATATACCGACAAAGTCACAGTTATAGCTGCCGAGGCCGTGTAGGTATTCGGCTTCGACGAAACCTTTGTAATTCAGTCCTCCCGACAGAGCCGGACGAATAAGGGAGGGAATAGAGTTCGCTATCTGGTAATATTGTGCGTTTGCTGTACCGGCACAAGCTGCCGTTGCGAGAACCGCAATTATAAAAGATTTCCTTGACATAATGATTGATGTTGTAATTCGTAACCTTGACAGTGCGTTATGACTCTGTCTTTATAAATATAACACGGTAAATCATAACATGTTCGTAATGCTCTGCGAAGTAATGAATCTATATAAATTTTCGGGGGGGGGGGGGGGGTTTTTGGTATACCCGGGGGGCCGCCCAAATAAAGTTTATTTGGGGGGGTGTAGTTGTAAAAACACGGCG
>CAMWVA010000134.1 GCA_947177575.1 uncultured Porphyromonadaceae bacterium
CAATCGCTTATCTTACTTTAGTAAAGATACAGGAGGTCAGAGGTGGTGACGATGCTAAAGAAGCACGCTGGTTTCCGGTAGATGCTGTACCTCAGTTAGCCTTTGATCATGATGTAATTCTTAGAGATGCACTGGCCAGACTTAGGGAAAGGATTCATTTTCATCCTATAGGTTACGATCTATTACCTGAGAAATTCACTCTTAAAGAATTACAAACGCTCTACGAGGCTATTCTCGGTATACATTTTGACCGACGTAACTTCGCGAAAAAGATGCTTCATCTTGACATTCTGACTCAACTTGATGAGACGGTGTGGCCTACACCCAAACGTGAGGCCAATCTTTACAGTTTCAATCTTGATAAATATAATGGATTAAAACAGCGGGGTTTTCGCCTTGAATTTTAAGCTATTTCAATGCACTGAGATCAAGCTTAAACTGTAGCGGAGGTATCTGAACGGGCCGTATGAACATAGTCATATATACGGGCAGATATATTATCTGTCCGTTAGCGGATACATTATCTGTACAAAGTACTATAGCTTTAGGAATTGAAGAATAATCGGCAAGAAGATTTGTCAGTGCCGAGTGGCGGCTATAGGATTTTCCGGATTTGACTTCTATAGGTAGTACGGCACCGTTCAGAAATATAAGAAAGTCTACTTCACCACGTCTCTTATTATTGTAATAATATGGAGTAATTGTATTCGCTGTAAATTCCTGAGCTACTAAATTTTCAAAGATTGCTCCAAAGTTTATCATTTCGTCACCGGTCAACAAACGTAACTGTATTCCATCTCCATATTGAGCGCACAATAACCCTATATCATTAGAGAATAGTTTGAATAGGTTTCTGGTCTCTGAAAGTTTTAAGGGTGCTATCGGATTTTCTACATTAAAGACAGGTATAGCGACTCCTGCATCTTTGAGCCATAGAAAGCTATCTTGATAGCGTATAAATTTAGCATGTTGATTCAGAGCCTTAATGATGAAGCGTTTGTTTTTCGCATCAAGTTCTGAAGGTATAAGATCGAATATTTCTTTGATTTTTACTTTCTCACTTTGTGCGGCGTATTGAGCTATATCACGACGGTAAAGATTAATTATATCTGACTGAGTCTGAATTACTGTCTGAAGATTATTGTCGCTTAAATAGGCATTTACAGCAGCAGGCATTCCTCCTACTACTGTGTAAAGACGTACAATTTCCATCATTTTCTGATGTACTACTGTATCAACCTGACTATAGTTTAGAAAACATTGTTCAAGAGATTCTATTATATGCTCGCTGACACCTAAGTTAATGGAAAATTCTTTGAGTGTCAGTGGAAACATTTCTTTGATACCTAAGTAACCGACTGGCTGTGACCGTAGATCATGAAGTTCTACTCCTAAGAGGGAGCCACTTAGAATATATCGGTAATCTCCTTGGTCAACCAAAAATTTGATTTGAGTGACTACTTCGGGACATGCTTGTACTTCATCGAAGAAGATAAGAGTATCACCTTTAATTAAAGGTAGGGTAGTAAAAGCAGAGAGCCTTAAAAGAATATCGTCAGTATCAGATATATTTCTGAATATATTACATGCAGAGGGACTTTCTATAAAATTGATTTCTATAAAGCTTTTAAATGATTTTCCAAGTTGGCGGGCGGAATATGTCTTACCTGTCTGACGTGCACCGGTAAGCATTAAAGCATTATTGGAAGTTCGATAATAATTAATCAGGTATTGGGTAATTTCACGGTATAACATACAATTAGCTTATTTGTAATATAATAGAGCTTTTCTGCCCGTTTTTTCAATACAAAAATAGACATTTCTGCCCGTTTTTCCAATAAAAAAACGGACATTTCTGCCCGTTTTTCTAATATCAGCTTTGAGTAAAGTTTTATTTAACTTCGTAGTCCACACAAGCGCGTGCCTCACGACAGGGAGCTATAATAGCAGCTGCTGCTACGTGAGCAGGATGTGTAGCGTATTTGGCTACATCAGCCATTGTTGGAACAGTAGCCGTAAGTACTATGTCCCAGTCTTCGGCAGGATTTTCATTGATACCTACTTCCATACTTTCAAGTACTTCTATCTGTGCAGGCAGAGCAAGCAAGGCGGTCTTGAAAGCTTCGGCTGCGGCACGGCGTTCTTCATGTGTGCCGTTTAGTTTGAATGAAACTATATGCTTAACCATAAACTGTTGGGATTATAGATTGAAGTTTATTTGTAAAGACGTTCGCGAGCGGCAGCAACCTTATCGTCAGTGATGTAGTCATCGTAGTCCATCATCTTATCGATTATACCGTTGGGAGTAAGCTCGATTATACGATTGCAGACTGTCTGTATGAACTCATGGTCATGGCTTGACATGAGAATTATGCCGGGAAAGTTCTGAAGTGTGTTGTTGAAAGCCTGTATTGATTCCAAATCAAGATGATTGGTAGGGGAGTCAAGTACGAGAGTATTTGCATCTGTCAGCATCATACGGGCTATCATGCAACGAATCTTCTCACCGCCTGAAAGCACACTGGCTTTCTTAAGTACCTCTTCTCCACTGAACAGCATCTTGCCGAGGAAGCCTTTGAGATAAATTTCAGATGAGTCCTTACTATATTGGCATAGCCAGTCGACAAGGTTGAGGTCAGTTTCAAAAAAAGCACTGTTGTCAAGTGGCAAGTAAGCGTTGGTGATGGTCTGTCCCCAGTCAAATTCTCCGGCGTCAGCCTTACGATTTCCCATAATGATTTCAAACAGAGCAGTCATAGCACGTGGGTCACGACTCAGGAAAGCTACTTTATCACCTTTCTCTATCTGAAAGTTAACGTCATTAAACAGAACTTCACCATCAACAACAGCCTTCAGTCCTTTGACCTCGAGAATCTTATTGCCTACTTCACGGTTAGGAGTAAAGATGATACCCGGATAGCGACGCGACGAAGGTTTGATTTCCTCGACGTTGAGTTTTTCGAGCATCTTTTTACGGCTTGTGGTCTGTTTACTCTTAGCTACGTTGGCGCTGAAACGCTGTATAAATTCAAGAAGTTCTTTACGTTTTTCTTCAGCTTTTTTATTAGCAGCCTGTTGTTGGCGTAGTGCAAGCTGTGAAGACTGATACCAGAAACTATAGTTACCGGCGAAAAGTGAAATCTTGTTATAGTCTATATCGAGTGTGTGCGTTGAGACTGCATCAAGGAAGTGACGGTCGTGGCTTACGACAAGCACCGTATTTTCGCAGTTAGCCAGATAGTTCTCAAGCCAGCTTACAGTCTCAAGGTCAAGGTCATTGGTAGGCTCATCAAGCAGCAGATTATCAGGATTGCCGAACAGAGCTTTTGCAAGCAATACACGCACCTTTTCGTTAGCACTCATGTCACGCATCAGCATATAATGGCGGTCTTCCTTAATGCCGAGACCTGACAGCAATGCGGCGGCATCGCTCTCGGCATTCCAGCCTTCGAGCTCCGCAAAACGTTCCTCGAGTTCGGCAGCTTTTATACCATCTTCATCACTGAAGTCTTCTTTTGCATAGATAGCATCTTTCTGCTGCATTATATCCCAAAGCACGGTGTGACCGCGTAAGACGGTCTCAATGACAGTACAATCGTCAAATTCGAAGTGGTCCTGACTGAGTACCGACAGACGCTCACCAGGTCCGAAAGTAACTGTGCCGTGTGTAGGCGACAGCTCGCCTGACAGTATCCTCATCAGTGTGGATTTGCCGGCACCGTTTGCACCTATGATGCCATAGCAGTTGCCGGCTGTAAAGGTGAAGTTAACGTCCGAGAAAAGTGTACGTTTACCGAACTGTTGTCCTAAGTTGTTAATCTGTATCATATAGTATGTAGTCTTTTTCCATATAAGAAAGGTCCTGTCGTCAGGACCGTAGTCAGCAGTTATAGTAGATACTAATCGCCAACAGGCTGCAAAATTACTCAAATTTTCGTGTTCATACAACCGTGTTTATATAGAATGACCGATATAGATTAAGTATGAAGTATTCGTAACTGGTACTAAATTATTTGCCTTCTCTATAATTAATTATCAGAGATTTTATTATTTGGGTATTGAGTTAAGCGTTTTAAAAACGCTGGATTAGTAAAGTTCCGAGAAAAATTAACAGCGGTATCAGAATCTGTGTTAATAGGATTATGTGTGTCAATATAATTACTCTCTTCTTTTTTATCTTGATAGTAGAAGTATGCACCACCTACTATAGTTATAAGAGTAAGCACACTACATATAAAAATAAACCCCATAGTTATTAGTTTAAGATGAGAGAACTACTGCAGTAGCTATATACTTGGCAATGTCCATTAGCCATTTGCCGAATTCCTTTTTCATATTTTTTATGAATTTTGATTGTGCAAACAAAGGTAAACCTTTTTGTCCATGTCACCAAATTTAATGTGTTATAGTTCAAAATAAGCATGAACGAAGTGAAGTAATAGAATGTTTTAATTATGTGACATGTTAAGAGTCACAATTCTGACAAGTAGAATATATAAATACGAAATACTATGAAAAGATTTATCCTAAGTGCCATAGCGGCTTTAGCTCTGGTATCTATAGCCGGAGCACAGACTCAGACTCCGGAAGAGTTTGTAAGTGATTTCAGCAAATTTGTAGGCTTTGTGTCAAGTAACCGTCATCTTAAACCGGCTACTCTTGAACGTGCCGATTCTATATATTGTGTGTACACACAGGAATTTGATAACGACTATAAATCCCTGATGACCGAAGAGCAGAAAGAGGAGTTTTATAAAGCCAAAGGTCGTTATGAACATTTCCAGCTCAAAGCCCGTGCACATAGTGTTGAGGAAAAAGGCGCCAAGAAGATAAAACATGCCAAAGCTGACGGTAAGAAAATGATTAAGAAAGTTGATGCCCGTGTCGATAACTCTGTGGAGGAAGGTAAGAACTTCGGAGAGAAGATGGTAGATAAAGGTAAAGTAGCTGTTAAGAAGGGTAAGAAAAAAGGTGCACAGCTTGTAGATCAAGGTGAAGAAGCTGTACAACAGGGTAAGAAGAAAGGAGCTAAGCTGGTAAAAGAAGGTAAGGAGAAAGGTGCACAGTTAGTAGATCAGGGTAAGGAAAAAGGCTCTCAGTTAGTAGAAGAGGGTAAGGAGAAAGGTTCTGATCTCGGCCAGAAGATGAAAAAGACCGGCCGTAAGGTAGGTAAGTTTACTCATAAGGCTATAGAAGCTGTTGATTCAGCCGGACATCGTGTAGGTCGCGGTATAGAAAACGGTTATGACGAAAGTGCTGCCTGGCTGCGTGGTCTCTTTGATAAGAAATAATTATTATCTATTGATGTTATAAAGACGTATTGATTCTTACTTATATTAATCCCTGTGTCAGCTATTGCAGGCTGTCACGGGGATTTTGTTTAAAGACTGAAAATTCTTCGGTTATATACTATAAATGTGGTAGATTATACTTATTTTTGTAAAGTAGGAATAGAAACAGATATTAATCAGTCGCTGATTATGCAGAATTTTGCAGCAATAGATTTTGAGACAGCCAACGGCAACCGCTCAAGCGTCTGTAGCGTCGGTATTGTAATAGTACGAGAAGGTAAAATAGTTGATAAATTTTATAGTCTTATACAGCCTTCGCCAAATTATTATATAGATGTAACAACTAACATACATGGTCTGACACGTCTTGATACTGACGGACAGCCACAATTTCCTGAAGTATGGGCAAAAATAGCGGATAAGATTAAAGACCTTCCGCTGGTAGCCCATAACCGGCCGTTTGATGAAAGCTGTCTGAAAGCTGTATTTGAGGAATATGGTATGAAATATCCAGGGTATAAGTTTTACTGTACTCTTAAAGCCTCACGTCGACTTCTCAGGCTTCCATGTCACAAACTTCCTTTTGTAGCTAAAGCCTGTGGTTATGACCTTGAAAGTCATCATCATGCACTCTCAGATGCTGAAGCCTGCGCAGCCATCGCATTAAAGCTGCTCTGAAGTGAAAAGTCGCTTGGAAAAGTTGTTAGTATGCCTAAAAAGTCGCTTGAAAAAGTTGTTAGTATGCCTAAAAAGTCGTTTGGAAAAGTTGCTGCTAAGGTAATAATCCGTATGAATACCTCGTTATATAATAAAATAGTCTATATTATATCGTATGGATATACTGAGAAGAAAAATAGATAGGCAATTGTGTGCGTGGAAGGAATCGAAGAATAGAAATCCATTGGTGGTAAAAGGATGTCGCCAATGTGGCAAGACATTTTCTGTGCTTCATTTTGCCAAGACATATTATGAACATGTTGTATATCTAAATTTTTTCGAGAATCCGGATTTGAAAAGCATCTTCGACGGCCGACTTGATATTGATTATATCATTATGATGATTACAAGCATAGTTCCGGGTTCGAAGCTGGAGGCGGGCAAGACCTGTATAGTCCTTGACGAGATACAGGAATGCCCTAATGCCAGAACTGCATTGAAATTTTTCAAGATGGATGGCCGTTTTGATGTGATAAGTACAGGGTCACTGCTTGGAGTTTCGAATTACCGTGAAGATGCGGTGTCTATTCCCGTAGGGTATGAGACGGTGATGGAAATGACTCCATTGGATTTTGAGGAATTCCTTTGGGCTAATGGGATCAATCAGGAGGTCAGGATATTGCTTGAGCAATCATTGGATTCCGCATTTCCCGTGCCAGCACCGCTACACAACCGCATGCGTCAGTTACTGCTTCAATATGTTGTTGTAGGAGGAATGCCTGCCGTAGTTAATGAATTCCTATATAGCCATGATATGGACGCCGTGATCCGTATGCAACGAGATATTGTCAGGAGTTACAGAGATGATATGGTAAAATATGCGGATAAGGCAGATAAATCTAAAATCCGGGAATGTTTCGATTCCATTCCGACACAGTTGAGCAAGGAAAACAAAAAATTCCAATATTCAGTAATAAAGAAGGGTTCTACTGCAAAGAAATTCGAGGGAAGTCTAAAATGGATAGAGGATGCTGGAATCATCCGACGATGCAATAATCTCACTATAACGGAGTTCCCGTTTTCAGGGAATGCCATCAGAGAAGAATTCAAGATTTATATGGCGGATATTGGTCTTTTAATCTCGATGCTTGATGAAGGCACTCAATCTGATATTCTGCGTGGTAGTCTGATGGGGTATAAAGGAGCGATATTTGAGAATCTGCTGGCAGATATTTTCGGAAAATCAGGACGAAAACTTTATTATTTCAGAAAAGATACGGGACTTGAGATAGACTTCATCATACGCTATAAGGGTGAATGCACATTAGTGGAATGCAAGGCTACTTCGGGAAATACGAAAAGTTCGAAGACGGTTTTGGCTCATCCCGATAAATATCATGTGGAAAGTCTCTTGAAATTCGGTGATTACAATGTCGGAAGAGTTGGTGGCATAACTACATTGCCGCTCTATATGGCATTTCTGATTGATTCGTATTGAGCTAAATTGATGTGAATTCCGTAACTATAACTGCAGTTTACAGAAGGAGTACGATACACACAAAACTATGGCGCCTGCCGATACTGAGGCCTGTGCTATGATAGCATTGAAAATTTTATAAATAACGGATATATGGAAGCTACGGTTATTACAGATTTACGTGTAATAGGGTGTGGAGAAAAATCACAGCCTATTATAGAACAGGTCAAAGCTTTTGAATTTGAAGGTTTAGTAACTGAGGTAATTACAGAAACCAATAATCTAACTTCTGAAGTTGATAATAAAATGGTTATCGTTTTAGCTCCTGAATATTTCGAGGGACTTGATAAGCTTCTGAAGAAATTTTATCAGTCAGGAGTCTTAACAATACTTATAGCTGCGAATAATTTTGGTCTTTCTTCTTATGTCTGTGACTCACATACAACGGTACCGTTGGAACAGTTTGCAGAAGTAGTAAAGATTTTAGTACAGGCTCTATTTATACAAGGCACTATAAACTATGATTTTAATGACCTGTCGATGACTTTGCGCAATACTGGCAATTTTTATACTTATAAGGCAGAGGATAGATTTGCTGAAGCAGTTGATTCACTGTCAAGGCAGTCTGATATATTTGAAGGTGCGGAAAACGGAACTCTGCTTATTATGGTCAACAGAGATAAGACTCATGTAAGAGTAGAAGATATAGATTTACTTTCAAAGTATCTCGGTACTTTGCCTGAAAATATAAATATGAGATGGGCTTTATATAATGATGATACTCTACCGGCCGATACTGTCCGGATTTCAATTATAATAGCCGGAAAAAATTGTAGAATTAATAGAGTAGATAAATAACAAAGTATCTTTATGAAAGCATTGATAATAGGAGGAACCGGTACAATAAGTTCCGCAGTTACTGAGCTTGCGCTACAGAGGGGCTGGGAAATAAATTTGCTTAATCGTGGTAACAAACCTGTACCTCATGGTACCCAAAGTCTTGTAGCTGATATTCATGATGAGGCTGCGGTAAGCAGACTAATTGGTAATACTCAATATGATGTAGTGGCACAGTTTATCGGATATGGTGCTGAAGATGTTGAAAGAGATATTCGTCTGTTTGCCGGATATACCCGACAATACATTTATATCAGCAGTGCCTCGGTCTATCAGAAGCCGGTGCTGAGCTATCCTATTACTGAAAGTACACCGGTAAAAAATCCTTATTGGAAATATTCTCAAGGAAAAATAGCAGCTGAAGAAGTGCTTAACAGAGCCTATAGAGAAAGTAATTTCCCTATTACCATTGTGCGTCCGAGTCATACATATAACGGTACAAAACCGTGTGTAGCTATTCATGGAAATAGGGGAGTATGGCAGATTGTAAAGCGTATTCTTGACGAGAAACCGATAATCATACCTGGCGACGGCACATCTTTGTGGGCGTTGACTCATGCCTCTGACTTTGCCAAAGGTTTTGTAGGGCTTATGGGTAATCCGCGTGCTGTCGGGCAGACTTACCATATCACCACCGATGAAATAATGACATGGGACCAGATACATTCCATTATTGCAGATACATGTGGAAAGGAGCTGAAACCCTGTCATGTGGCTTCGGATTTCCTTATCAGACACCAAGGGGATTATGACCTGCGTGGTTCACTACTCGGTGATAAAGCAAATTCTATGATATTTGACAACACAAAAATCAAATGCGCTGTACCTGACTTCCACTGTACAATGCCTATGGCCGAAGGAATGCGTCTGAGTACAGAGTATATCCTCTCTCATCCCGAATTACAGATTGAGGACTTGGAATTCGACCGCTGGTGTGACGACATTGTAAGAATAATGAAGCGCTGATTTTCCTCCACTTCTATATGCTTTTAAGCGCAATTTTATTGCTAAGTTGTAGTACTTATACTCCGTGAGAAATTCGAGGCAATTAACTTTGAGTGAACAATAGATATTAAAAAAATTAAAGGTTCAGAGAAAGGTTCAGAGAAAGGTTC
>CAMWVA010000135.1 GCA_947177575.1 uncultured Porphyromonadaceae bacterium
CCGCACCGCTTTGTATTTATTTTCTCAAAAAATCAACGGCGTTTGCCAGCCTGACCTTTGAGCTGTTGCATCATCTTCATGGGGTTCTTCATGTTGCTGACTTTACGCATCATGCTGCGGGTCTGCTCGAAGTGTTTCAGCAGGCGGTTTACTTCCTGCATTGAGGTGCCGGAACCTTTGGCTATACGCTGACGACGGCTGCCATTGATAACTTCGGGATTGTGACGCTCGTAAGGAGTCATAGAATTGATAATGGCTTCAATACCCTTGAAGGCATCATCGTCGATGTCAATGTCCTTTATGGCTTTGCCGACACCCGGTATCATCGAGGCAAGTTCTTTCAGATTACCCATCTTCTTAATCTGGTGTATCTGCTGAAGGAAGTCTTCGAAGTCAAACTTGTTCTTCTGAATCTTCTCCTGAAGACGTTCGGCCTCCTTCTGGTCATAGAGTGCCTGCACACGGTTGGCAAGTTCGACGATATCACCCATACCGAGAATACGGCTTGCCATACCTTCGGGATTGAACTCCTGCAGATCTTCTAATTTCTCACCTGAACCGATAAACTTAATAGGCTTATCTACTACCGAACGGATTGACAGAGCAGCACCGCCACGGGCGTCACCATCGAGTTTTGTGAGCACAACGCCATCAAAGTCAAGACGGTCATTGAATGTCTTGGCCGTGTTGACAGCGTCCTGACCGGTCATTGAGTCTACTACAAACAGAGTCTCCTGAGGTTTGGCAGCACGCTTTATAGCTTCTATCTCACGCATCATCTCCTCGTCGACAGCTAAACGGCCGGCCGTATCGACTATCACAAGGTCATAATGATGAGCTTTAGCGTAGGCTATACCGTTCAGAGCAATCTCAACCGGATTTTTGTTACCCTCTTCGGTATATACGGGCACACCGATACTCTCGCCAAGAACTTTCAGCTGTTCTATAGCTGCCGGACGGTAAACGTCACCGGCTACTAACAACGGCCTACGTCCCTTTGAGCTTTTAAGGCGGCGTGCTAACTTACCTGAGAAAGTAGTCTTACCCGAACCCTGCAGACCTGACATAAGTATCACAGTCGGATTGCCGCTCAGATTGAGCGGAGCCTGTATACCGCCCATAAGCTCGACGAGCTCTTCGTGTACAATCTTTATCATCAGCTCACGGGGTTTGAGAGCATTGATGACATCGCGGCCGAGAGCCTTCTGCTTGACAGTATCGGTAAACTTCTTGGCTACCTTATAGTTGACGTCAGCGTCCATAAGGGCACGACGAACGTCCTTAAGTGTTTCGGCTATATTGATCTCGGTGATACGTCCTTCACCTTTGAGTATCTTGAACGAGCGTTCCAGACGTTCCGAGAGGTTTTCAAACATCGTAGACATAATACGGTATTTTGTTCTTTAAAGCTAAGTGTGCAGATGTCCGGTCAGAGAGTATTGGTGGCCGTATCGGGAAAGATAACTGTGGGCTTGAAAGTACGGGCTTCTTCGGGTGTCATCTGCGCGTAAGTCATAATTATGATCACATCACCGGGCTGTGCTTTGCGGGCGGCGGCACCGTTAAGGCATATCACACCGCTGTTTTCAGCACCCGCTATGACGTATGTGTCGAAACGCTCACCGTTGTTGTTGTTGACTATCCATACCCTTTGACCGGGCAGTATATCAGCCGCACGCAACAGAGCTGTGTCGATGGTTATACTGCCTATATAATTCAGATTCGCCTCGGTCACAGTGACACGGTGAATCTTAGATTTCATCATTTCAATTAACATGCCAGACTGTCTTTCAATTATTATACCAGACTTTACCTCTCAACTGCCGGTGTACGGTAGGCAATATTGTCTATCAGGCGCACCTTACCGCAGTAAACAGTAATACAACCCACTATCCATGGAGACTCCTCCCACTCTTCTACAGGCTGAAGTGTACGCGCATCGACAATCTCAAAATATTCCACTCTCAAATGAGGCATCGAATCAAGACGTTCCACCACTGTATCGTGAGTGGCACGCACACTATGGTCGTGCGAATAGCCGACACTGTAACTTAGCACACGGTATATTTCAGGCGCTATAGCTCGCTCTTCAGGACTCAGAAGCGCGTTGCGGCTCGACAGGGCCAGACCATCCTCAGCACGCTTTATGGGACAGGGTACTATCTCAACATCTATGCCTTCAGTACGAACCATCTCACGGATTACAGCTATCTGCTGAAAATCCTTCTCACCGAAATAGGCACGGTGCGGACGTACCATAGCAAAAAGACGGCTCACTATCTCGGCCACCCCTTGGAAATGTCCGGGACGCATTTTGCCTTCCATGACTTCGGCCACACCACCCAGACTGAATTCATGCCGCTCGCGCTTATCAAGGTCTCCGGTACCGTATATCTCCTCTACTGTCGGCATGAATACCACCGTAGCACCGGCTCCGGCCAGCAAGCGTATATCTTCCTCCTCGCGGCGCGGATAAGTAGCCAGATCGGTAGGATTATTAAATTGGGTAGGATTGACGAACACACTCACTACTGTGACGTCATTATCGGCCACCGACCGCTCTACCAGCGAGAGGTGTCCGTCATGCAAGGCCCCCATAGTGGGCACCAGTCCTATCGACTTTCCATTGTTACGCTGAAAGGCCACATATTCCTCCAGCTCTCTAATCGTCTTGTAAACAAACATATCTGTTCGGTTCACCCTCGGTGCGCCGTCGCTGCAGCGCCCGCAACGGGGATTTTTTGGTTTTGGCCACAAAATTAGTGAAAAGTTGACATACTGCCCAAATAATCAATATAAAGTTTGCTAACGAGGCCTATATGCAATCTGTACAGGTACGGTTGAGAGTTCTTTGGGTTTCTATCAACGAAGGCTATGTTTTTCTTAAAGAAATCTAAAACCGAGCTTACACCGGGCCTTACGGACCCGTATGTCAACTTTTTTTTGTAACTTTGCATAATTAAAAACACTGCAATGCCGCGTCCCGTCGGCATGACGGCTTCTCGGTCCGCGACTCCCTAAAAGCCTATCGCTGCACGGGCAGAGCGACGGATCGGCGGCAAGCAACTTAGTAAGTGAGTATGTCAGCAAAACGTATATTACTCGTGAGCCAGGAAATAGCTCCTTATGTGCCTTCAGGCGACATAGCGTCGCTAACCCGTAACATAGCACAGGGTGTACATTCACGTGCCTCCGAGGTCAGAACCTTCATGCCGAAGTACGGCACGGTCAACGAACGCCGCAACCAGCTTCACGAGGTGATACGCCTCAGCGGTATGAATATCCCTATCGACGACAACGACCATCCACTCATTATCAAGGTGGCTTCGTTGCAACCGTCGCGTATTCAGGTTTACTTTATAGATAACGACGATTATTTCCAGAAGTGCGATGATGATGCCGATGCCGTCGGCACTAACCGTACCGATAACGATGAACGGGCTCTTTTCTTTGCCCGGGGTACCATCGAAACTGTTAAAAAACTACGTTGGGACCCTGCTATTGTGCATTGTATGGGCTGGATGACAGCAATGGCACCGATGTATATGCGTCATATCTTCAATGATGACCCTGCCTGCCGTGACACCAAGATAATATATTCCGTACTTCCCGCTCCACTACCTGAAGCCACACAGCAGACCGAAACTCCGGCTACTGAAGACTCTGTAGTTTCACCGGTTCTCGACCCTCGTATATTCGATAAGCTGATTGAAGACGGATTGCCTGCCAAATATCTTGAGACCTTCCGTACCGAGACTCCTGATGTCAACACACTTCACCTGATGGCCATAGACAATGCCGATGCTGTCGTTTTCCATACTCCGACTCCTGATCCGGTGCTGCTTGAGGCTGTCACACGACGTGGTATTCCTTACATAACGGCTGCTCCTGACGGCTCGGACGTGCAGACTTACAAAGATTTCTATAATTCCCTCACCAATGAGAATGCATAGTTTTCCACTCGCATGCGGCGCTCTGCTCCTCGCCTGCGCCGCAGCGACTTCATGTAACGAAGACGAAACCTCCAGTATAGGCAGTTCACTCACACAAGGAGAAGTGACAATTATCGTTGACTCCATTGCCTTTGACCTTGATTCCCGCCCGGTCTACCGTCAGCGTTACGACACACGTTCCACTACCACCCTGCTCGGACGTCTTGATGTGCCGGAGTACGGATCGTTGTCCTGTTCATTCGTCTCTCAGCTGCTGCCGGCGGCTGCCTTGTCTATACCGGATTCGATAACAGAATCGCATGTCGATTCGATGAGAATGGTGATACAGGTGCCACGCGGTTCGCTTACCGGTGACTCTTTAGCTCCCCAACAGCTCAGAGTGTTCAGACTCAACCGTCAGTTACCTTCCGACATATCTAATCAGTTCGACCCGACAGGTTATTATGACCCGTCAGCACCTATAGGTACGCGCAGCTATACCCTCTCGGCTATAGCTGAAAAAGACTCGCTGTTCACCAACTCTACCGCTATACCTATATCAATAACACTGCCACGTGATGAGGCCGTAGCTACTTATCGTGCTTATCACGAACGCCCCGAGGTATTCCAGTGGCCTGCGGAATTTGCTAAGTTCATGCCTGGCATTTATGTAGAACAGAATTTCGGTCGCGGCTGTGTGGCCAACATATCCAAGTCTTTCTTTCTACTTTATTGGCACTACCGTGTGCAGCGCAATGTTATGATTGACTCGGTATCGACACCTACAGTTGTACTGATGAAGGACTCTGTGGCTGTCTTTACCACAGCTCCAGAGGTATTGAGCAGCAATAATATCAGCTACACTCCCTCCCAGTTACTTGAAAGCCGCGTGGCTGCAGGTGAGACTATCCTCACTACTCCCGGTGGTTATGAGACCCATATCACTTTCCCTGCACAGGCTATTCTGAATCGCTATCATGAGCAGGACTTTAATATGGCGGTTATCAATGGTCTGTCGATGTCACTGCCGGCCACTACGATATCTAACGACTATAATATCGGCGTGGCTCCGTACCTGCTTATGGTAAAAACTTCGGAGATAGACGACTTTTTTGCTAACGGACGCATCCCTGACGAAAAGACATCATTCTATGCTACTTACAATTCGTTGAAAGGTGCGTATGAATTTAAAAACATGCGTCAGTACCTACTCGATATTGTAGCTAAAGATAAAGTAGACAAGACTGATACCGAATTCACACTAATGCCTGTCTATCTCACCATTGAATCTGAGAAGTCGCAGTATACGGGAGCTATTACCACCTACGTCACTGCATGTACTCCTTATATATATGCACCTACAATGACACGTCTTGCTACTGACCGTGCCATGATTTGTTTCACCTTCTCACAACAGACATACTGATACCATGCTCTGCGCGGCTTTTGTATTACTCTTCAATCTGCTGTCGTTCATCACCGGGGCACCGGCCGGTGAACCTGTGCGTGTCGAACTGCTCTTTGCCGGCGACGCTATGCAGCATCAGGCTCAGCTTGACCGCGCACGGCAGATAGGTGGCAGTTTATATGACTACACCGGTTGCTTTGACCTGTTAGCCCCTGAAGTCACAGCGGCCGATTATGCTGTGGTAAATCTTGAGGTACCTCTCGGGGGCGGACCTACTTATTCGGGCTATCCCTGTTTTTCAGCGCCTGACAGCTATGCCGAAGCTTTGCGTGATGCCGGTTTTGACCTGATGCTGACTGCCAACAATCACTGCCTTGACCGTGGTGACCGTGCTGCTCGCCGTACACTCACAGCTCTTGACTCAATCGGTGTCGATCATATCGGTACGTACTATGACGCTGCCCAGCGTGATGAACTTGTACCGTTTATAAAGGATATACACGGCATACGTTTCGCCTTTCTCAATTACACCTACGGCACTAACGGTATCGAACCGCGCGAAGGTGTGGAAGTGGCTCTTATCGACCGTGACCGTATAGCGGCTGAGATAGCCGAAGCCCGCGCTGCCGGAGCCGAGATAGTGGTGGTAACGGTGCATTGGGGTGTGGAATATGTCCTGCTTGAGAATGCTTCACAAC
The DNA here is from genome assembly GCA_947177575.1 of uncultured Porphyromonadaceae bacterium. Taxonomy (GTDB): domain Bacteria; phylum Bacteroidota; class Bacteroidia; order Bacteroidales; family Muribaculaceae; genus Lepagella. The sequence goes on from CAMWVA010000135.1 coordinate 6,039, forward strand.
GTTCATTAGCACAGTTTATCGTCGACCAAGGTGCCGACCTTATAATCGGTTCACACCCGCATGTCATACAGCCTATGCAAGTGATACATAACGAACGCGAGAACAAAGATGTACTTGTGGTCTACTCGCTCGGTAATCTTATTAGCAATATGAAGACTGGTGACACACGCGGCGGTGCTGTGGTATATGCTACTGTCGAACGTGACGCCGACGGAGTAGCCCGCTTTAAGAGTGCAGAGTATGATACGCTGTTTGCTGCTAAACCTGACGGGCGCGCCCGTTCCAATTTCCGGGTCATTCCGTCATGGTTTACCGATAGTATTCCGGTGGCTCAGCGTCAGCATTGGAACATCTTCAATACCTCAGCCACTAAGGTGTTTGATGCCCATAACGTCAATGTACCCCGGCGACACAGATAAAATCGGTAAAATTTATAGAAAATAAATTAACACGTCTGCAAACCTGCAGGCGTGTTGTTTTGTTAATATTATGAACGGTGATTATAAGACTCACTATTCATAAAGTCCGATACAACGACATCCCTGAATAAAGGTACGATGTATAGCAAGGGCTACAACGATACTAATACTATAAACACGTAAATACTATGAAACCCGAAAAGATTCTGATCGCATATTTTTCGCAGAAAGGTAAAGAAAAAACAAGCAACAGTGCCAAATTAGCTGACCAGCTGGCCGAGCTGCTTAAAGCCCGTAATGTCGATTTTGAGACTTTTGCGATCGTACCTGTCGAAATATATCCTGAGGACAAAGCTAATTTTGAACTCGTCACGAAGACCGAGCTTGAAAGTAATTCACGTCCTGCAGTCGTTGACAAGTTCGGCGGTATGAGTCATATTACCGGTATACTATTGGTAACTCCTAATTGGCATGATTCAGTACCTATGCCTGTGCTCACATGGCTCGATGAATACGACTTTAGCGACAAGCGTGTTGTGCCTGTTGTCAGCACCACAGACTCAGCTGCCAAAGTACGTGAGGAAGTACGCAAGTTCCTGCCTAATACATGGGTACTTGGAGGCGTTGAAGTTAAGGATACCGATACAGCCAATGCTACTGAAGAACTTACCAAAGCTGTTGAACAGCTTTTCCAGCCTTCGACTTCAAAATATTAATCGAAGACTGTATATAACCCAATTAAAAAAACTTCTACCTGCCGGAATTCCGGATTAGGGATACTTACACAACTCTAATTTTGACACCGGTCGGTGCCCGTGAGGGTTACCGACCGTTTTTCTCCAGATAAATCGTTAATTTATAAAGTTTCTACACAGCAATGAAAAAGATTATTCTTACGTTAATTACAGTCATCGCCACCACAGTGAGTATGTCTGCCATGAATCTTAAAGAAGCGTTCAACGCATTATCCAACATTCCCAACGTGTCTGTACAGACACCGGACTATAACCTGCCTGTAAATGCCGATATAGCTCAGACAGGTCAGATAGCAGGCGCATATAATCTTACTCAGCAGCAGATTGAACAGACAGGAAACGCAGCTTACGTTATTCTTAACCAGATACCGTTTTCCTATATGGTCAACGGTGGTAATAACGGTGAGGTAGCTGCATTCGTTTATGCCACTCCTAATCAGGAGGGTTCTAACGATGTCCTTGTCGTAGCCATGAGCGGTTACAAAGGCTCAGCCGTATTCATCTACGGCACTCTTGACAACGCTGCCGTACAGTCTCTGCAGTCAGCGCCTCTCAATATCCAAGGCAACTTCCTCAGCCTCGAAGCTACGATGCCCGACGGCAATGACTTCAACATCATACTGAGCAAAGCCCGCTAATACCCGCTATCGTTATACTCAAAAGAGTGTCCTGATAATCTTCTTATCGGGACACTCTTTTCTTAGTTCGTCAATCAAAAACTGAAATTTACCGATTTTCAAACGTTTGGGAGTGTTAAAACTGTCATATCAAGACATGGCAGCAATCTGCTTTTCAATAGCCGTACGTATGAAGGAGTTAATTGATACGCCAGTCTGTTTTGCAAGGTAAGCGATACGAGAATGAATATCAGGTGTAAGACGCACGTTCAAAGAACCTGAATAGCTTTTATGCGGCTCTATTCCTTCTTCAGCACAATATGCAAGATAATCGTCAACCGCTTCGTGAAAGGCATTTGTAAGTTCTGACACACTTTCACCTTCAAAATTCACAAGTCCGTCAATACCTTCAATTTTACCAAAAAACACGTTGTCAGCTTCACTGAAAGCTACCGAGCCTATAAAATTCTTATATTTTAATGTATTCATATCAGTCCTTCATTTTTAAGATAATCATAAACCTGCTTCATTACATACCTTTTAATTATATTGCCGGGATGCGGCTTATGAAGCATTATTGGCTTCAATCCCTCTCCTTTGAATATAATACGAGAGCCTGAAGTTTTGCCTTTATTGCCTGGAACATATCCCAAAGCTATAAGCATACTCCTCATTTCTTCCCATGTAAAGTCACTTGGAAGAGTCGAGAATCGGGTTATCAATTTTTCTTTTGTTCCCATCAGTAATATTTTGGTACAAAAGTAACTATTTTTAGTTGCAAAACAAGTTCATCAATTAAAAGTTTATTTTGGTGTGCACGTTGACGAAGTCAGAAAAAGAGTGTCCCGATAAGAAGATTATCAGGACACTCTTTTAATTATAGAATAGCTGTTGCAATACAGCAACACACTAATCACATTTACTATCTAATCTTAGCAAATCAGAGCTGTGTAAGTAGCCAGTTCTGTTCGCCAAGTTTCTCAATCAGCTCAACAGCATTCTCACTCCAATAGAGATCCTCTTCCTCATCTTTAAGATAGGCCTTAAGAATATCGTATGTAGTGGGATCATCGTGTACACCAGCGAGACATTTACGAAGTACCTCAAGACCTTCGTTCTGACGCTGAAGATCACATTTGACGTATTCTACAGGATCAGCTACCAACGTAGCAGCATGGCGGTCCTCAACCTTTACTTCACCACCGAGGTCAAGTATACGGTCAATGAACTTCGTTACCCAGCCCATTTCTTCATCATAATGGTTGATATACTTTTCACCAAGTTTGGTAAAACCTGCTGATTTAAGCATCTGTCCTTGTACTTTGTGTACGAATGCACCGTTTGAAAGTCCGGTTGTGAAGAACTGTAAAGCTTCGATTGATTTATTTTTATCCATAATAGTTGTTTTTAATTGTTTTCGTAATTAAAACATCAAGAGGTCAAGAGGTGTTTTGTCGCTTTCAAACCAAAACTTGTCCTAAACAAAACACACAT
>CAMWVA010000136.1 GCA_947177575.1 uncultured Porphyromonadaceae bacterium
TATTATCATTGCATATCAGATAGAGAGGCGACGCAGAGTAGCTAAAAGGTCACGGTTGATAGGTTTATCGTTCTTGATAGCGCGGGTAAAAGGTACGTACACAATTTCGTCATTCTTAATACCTATCATAACACTGCGCTGGTCATCGAGAAGCGCGTCGATAGCAGCAGCACCCATACGCGAGGCAAGAATACGGTCGAAGGCTGTCGGCGAACCGCCACGCTGTAGATGACCCAGAATAGTAACACGAACATCATAATCGGGATATTCTTCTTTGACACGCTGAGCCAGACCCATAGCACCGCCTGTCACAGGTGATTCGGCTACAAGTACTATTGATGAGTTTTTAGATTTACGGAACCCCTGAGCTATAAGTTCGTCGAGCTGGTCTACCTGAGTTGAAATCTCCGGTATGATAGCTGCTTCGGCACCGGCCGCTATAGCACCGTTGAGAGCGAGGAAACCGGCATCACGCCCCATAACTTCAATAAAGAACAGACGCTCATGCGATGTAGCTGTATCACGTATCTTGTCGACACATTCCATGATTGTATTAAGCGCTGTATCGTAACCTATGGTTGAATCTGTCCCGTAAAGGTCGTTATCGATGGTACCAGGCAAACCTATCATCGGGAAATTGAACTCACTGGCAAAAATACGTGCTCCGGTCAGCGAACCGTCACCACCTATTACAATGACAGCATCGATTTCGTGACGCCGTAGCACATCGTATGCACACTGGCGTCCTTCAGGAGTCTGAAATTCTTTACAACGTGCAGTCTTCAATATGGTACCGCCACGCTGTATGATATTTGACACATTCTGAGTTGAGAACTCCTCGATTTCATCAGTTATCATACCCTTGTAGCCACGGTAGATACCGAATACCTTAAATCCGGCAAAAATACCGGCACGTGTCACCGCACGTATAGCTGCATTCATACCCGGTGCGTCACCGCCCGAAGTCAGAATACCTATCGATTTGATTTTATTCATAACACTCTTTTTTATATGTCTCTGTATATGTTTTTCTATCCTGCTGACTGCCTGAAACCCGTTGCACTGACCTGATGTAAGGCAACAAATGATAAGACAACAGCAAAATTAACCTTTTATCCGCTTTTACACAACTTTTTCACACTGTTGTTTTCTCTTCTTTTAAAGACTGTCAGACCGGAGTCGCATTTTTTTAGCTAATTTTGCAGTCGAAAACCGATTAGAGTGATTTTTCACCCTGTCGCGGTTATAAAAATCAGTAACCCATGAATCAAATCAAAAATATAATTTTCGACCTCGGCGGAGTAATGATAAACCTGCGTCGTGAGAATGCCGTACATGCTCTTGAACAGTTAGGTATGGCTGACGCTGACTCTATGCTCGGTCTCTACAAACAGCAGCCACCGTTTCTTTCACTTGAAACAGGACATCTTACAGCCGGCGGGTTCTTCGACATGATGCGTACCCGTATCGGACGTCAGGTATCGGACATGGAGATACAAAATGCCATAAACGCCTTTCTGATAGATATACCTCTCGAACGTCTCGAAGCCCTGCGTCGTCTGCGTGCCAAAGGATACCGTCTTTATGTACTCTCCAACACTAATGCTGTAATGTATCATAGCTGGATAGACGAAGCCTTCCGGCAGATTGAACCGTTTTCAATCAATGACTACTTCGACGGTATCGTAGTGTCGTTCGAAGAACGTACCTGCAAACCAGACCCAGCTATCTTCAGCACTGTAATACGCCGTTATGGTCTTGTGGCTGAGGAAACACTGATGCTCGATGATTCACAGGCGAACTGTGAAGCTGCCCGTTCTGTAGGTCTGCAGGCTATCCAAATCGGTGCTACTGCTGATGACGATATGCTGGCCGTAGCTGCTAAGCTTGAACAGGCACGATGAATACTGACCACACACGTTATGCTGCTACAGTAGGAACATTCGACGGCGTGCACCGAGGTCATGCCGAAGTACTCGACACCCTTAGTGCTGAAGCCGGGAAAAAGGGACTCCGACCACTGGCAATAACATTCGATTGCCACCCGCTCAGCATTATAGCTCCTGAAAGGGCTCCCGGTATGCTGACTTCGCGTCAGGAACGTGATATGCTGATACGGTCTCATCATGTCGAACCGGTAGAGATAGGCTTTACACCGCAGTTAGCCTCAATGACAGCCCGCGAATGGATACAGTGTCTGCATGACGACTATAAAGTAGATTTGCTCATCATAGGTTACGACAACACGTTCGGACATGACGGACGAAGCCTGACACATAATGATTATCTGAAAATAAGTAAAGAAGCCGAAGTCGAAATCATAGAAGCATCATGTCTGCCCGGTATCAGCTCGTCAGCAATAAGACACGCTGTAGCAGACGGACGTATCACCGAAGCAACCGATATGTTAGGCCGTCCCTTTGCTCTTGAAGGAATAGTAGGTTCCGGACAGCAGGTAGGACGTACCATAGGATTTCCTACAGCCAATGTCATACCGGAGCCGTATATGATTATTCCCGGAGGTGGTGTCTACGCAGCCCGCGCCTTTATACCTCACAGCTCAGACCCGGTGGCGGCTATGGTCAATATAGGCCGCCGCCCTACGATAGCTGATTCACTTGGTGTCACAGTCGAAGCCAACCTCATTGACTGGAGCGGAGACCTCTACAGTCAACCGCTGCGTCTGGAATTTCTACAGCGGTTGCGTGACGAACGCCGTTTCGATAGTCTTGACAGCCTTGCCGAACGCTTGCAAATGGACCGTATAGAGGCCCGCAAGCTTTTTTTAGCCGCTGAGTCAGCAAAGTAAACGTTTTTATTGTTATCTTTGTAACTGCTGTCTGTGCTAACGTGGTATCCTGTTGCTTCGATACGTGCCGGACACGCCATTCCAACGTATATCCAATCATTAAAAACTTACGCAAGATATGGAAGTTATTAACTTTGCCGAGACCCCGAGTCTTGTAAGCCGTTATATGCTCGAGATGCGCGATGCCCACATTCAGCGCGATGCCATGCGGTTCCGCCGCAACCTACAGCGTGTAGGTGAGATCATGGCCTACGAAATCTCAAAACGCCTCAGCTACCGTAATGTCGAGGTTAATACCCCCCTGGGACGGGCATTATGCCAGTCTCCGGCCGACCCTATTGTGCTTGCTACAATATTACGTGCAGGACTTCCTTTCCATCAGGGTTTCCTCAATTATTTCGACAGTGCAGAGAACGCCTTTGTCAGTGCCTACCGACGTTATAAAGAAAGAGGTGACACATTTGATGTACTCGTTGAGTATATGGCCTCACCTACTATCGAAGAAAAAACTCTGATATTGGTTGACCCTATGCTTGCTACCGGAAGTTCAATGGAACTGGGCTACCGTGCGTTGCTTAATAACGGTACACCGGCACGTGTACACATAGCTTCGGTCATAGCTTCACAGCAGGCAGTTGATTACGTAGTAAAATGTCTGCCTCAAGCCACATTATGGGTAGGAGCTATAGACGACTCAATCAACGAGATGAGCTTTATAATACCTGGTCTTGGCGATGCCGGTGACCTCGCTTTCGGTGAGAAACTTGACCGATGACATATTTCGCCGGCAATGATTCTGAACCGTGTAGATATAGTCAATTTCAAAAATATAGCCTCGGCGAGTCTTGAATTCTCGCCGGGGGTCAACTGTCTGCTCGGCCGTAACGGCATGGGTAAAAGTAACCTGCTTGAGGCTATAAACTTCCTGAGCATGGCTCGTCCGCTGACACCACTGCCCGAGTCAGCTCTCATTACTCACGGCGCTGATATGTTGTTGGTCAAAGGCGATTATACAGCCGATGCCGGGGGGTCGGAACAGATTTCATGCGGAGTTGTCAAAGGTAAGGGCAAGACTCTGAAACGTAACGGCAAGGAATATACACGCATATCGGAACATATCGGACGGTTCCCTATCGTGGCTGTATCTCCGGCAGACAGTGCCTTGGTAAGCGGTAGCGGTGAGGAAAGACGACGCCTTATGGATATGGTCATATCGCAGGCCGATAATTCCTATCTGTCACACCTGATACGCTACACACGCTCACTTGAGTCACGAAACAGAATGTTGAGAGCCGGTGTACGTGACAAACTCCTCTACGAGTCGGTTGAGGCCGGTATGGCAGAAGCAGCAAAATCCGTCAACATAGCCCGACAGCAATGGACAGAACGCCTGACACCGGTGTTCGAAGATTTTTACCATCGTATTTCGGGCGGAGCTGAACATGCCTCAATCACCTATCGCAGTGTACTCAATGATGCCTCGCTGCCCGAGGTGCTCGAACAACAGCGTGCTAAGGACATGACACTCGGATTCACATCCCGGGGAGTGCACCGAGATGATCTCGATATGGCTCTTGATGACTATTCCATGCGACGGCTCGGCAGTCAGGGTCAGATAAAGACTTTTACCATAGCCCTGCGGCTGGCTATATTCAGCTATCTGCGCGAAGCCGGAGGTGTGACTCCGATACTGTTACTTGACGATATATTTGACAAACTTGATTCCGACCGTGTGAGCCGTATTATGGCTACTGTATCGGCTCCGGATGAATTCGGCCAGATATTCGTCACAGATACCAACCGAAAACATCTTGATGATATAATCGAAGCCATGCAGGGCGAACGACGTATGTGGGAAGTGGCCGACGGCGTCTATACACCTATTAATATCGAACAGAAATGAAACGTACCGAAACAATGGCTATAGGCGATATTATGCGGTTAGCGCTCGACGAATGTTGTATGAGTCATCGTCTTGACGAACTCCATGCAGCTGATATGTGGCCACGTGTAGTAGGCGACTATATAGCTGCAAAAACTTCCAGACCTGCTGTCAGAGACGGTATCATGACAGTAGGTGTCCCTAATGCTGCTATGAGACAGGAACTGAGCATGAGCCGTTCAGCGATAATGCGTGAAATAAACCGTCTGCTCGGCAAAAACATAATTAATGAAATACGTTTCACAACCTGATTGACAAGTCTCTCCTACCTAATATTGACTATACAGAATTATGGATATACACAATCTACCTGATCCAAGCGACTTTAAGCACCGTGTCCTTGTGCAGACACGTTTTAACGATGTTGATATACTTGGTCATATCAACAACACGGTCTATTTCTCATTCTATGATACCGGGAAAGCCTACTATTTCAACAGTGTGCGTAACGGCAAGATGAACTGGCGAAAAGTGGAGACCGTAATAGCTAATGTAAACTGTGCTTACATAAATTCTATGTATTTCGGAGAGCAGATAGAAGTCTGCACACGTTGCCTTGAAATACGTGAAAAAAGCTTCATCTTGCAACAGATGCTTGTTGAGAAGGAAAGTGGTCAGATAAAGTCAGTATGCGAAACCGTTATGGTCAGCATCAATACCGATGACCTTCATTCGATACCTGTGCCTGATGACTGGCGGCAGGCACTTACCGATTACGAAGGACGTGAACTCACCATTCCACAACCCCGTTGATAACGGTCCGTACTAAATCCTATATCATACCTATGATTCAACCCATCGACACTCAGGATATAAAAAGTCTGATGCGTGGCATACTGGAGGCCGAGGCCCGTGCTGTCGAGGCTATACCGGTCACTGACGGTTATGCCGAAGCTGTACGTATTATTGTCAGGCAGGTAGCCGGAAAAAAAGGTAAAGTCGTCACCAGCGGAATGGGTAAAGCCGGTCAGATAGCACTTAATATCGCAACTACATTTTCGTCAACAGGTACACCGGCTGTATTTCTGCATCCCTCCGAAGCACAACACGGCGACTTAGGACTGCTTCAGCCTGATGACGTACTGCTGCTGCTGAGTAATTCAGGCAAGACACGTGAGATACTTGAACTTGTCGAACTTAGCCGCCATCTTTACTCTGACATTCCCATAATAGTTATTACCGGACGTGAAGACAGTCCGCTTGCAGAGTTAGCGGACGTCACGTTATGTACCGGCGGCACTCCCGAAGTATGTCCACTCGGATTGACTCCGACCACATCTACCACAATGATGACTGTCATGGGCGACGTACTCGTGGTAGCAACCATGAAAGCTATCGGCTTTAGTGTCGAAGATTATGCCCGACGTCATCATGGCGGCTACCTCGGACATGTCTCATCGCGTATGGCATCCGGTGAAAAATCATAATACGTCTCAAACCCACCTACCATATAAAAGATATGACTATCGTAGATATTCCTCTGAATCTCTCTAAAATGGGCCAGAACTCCTCACAGCAGGAAATCCTCACCGAGGTGGCCAATTACCGTAACACCACTCAGTCGCTCATCAATGAAGAGCGTTATATGGACGCTTTGGAACGCACAGTATCTGCTATGCGTAACCTGCGCGATTTCACTGATACAGACAATACTGAGTTTCTCGCTGTACTGGCAGGTCTGATATTCGACCTTGCCGAGATACATTTTGCTCTCCATGACTACCGTCAGAGTGAGAAAGAACTTGAAATACTGTTCAAGGTACTCGCACGGCTTATCAAGGAGGATGCCGAACGTTTCGGCAAATACCATATTTTAGCCATGGAGCTTTCGACACGTATTTTACGTTCACGCAAAAAGGCTATGGAACTCCTCGTGAAACAACAGCTCAATGCTTCGGCACTCTATGAGAAAGTCAATTCAGGAGTGGTGGCTGCTACAGATAAACTTGTCGATTCGCTACGTAACGTCGGTCAGCTATTAGCCTCGGCAGGCGACTATAAAGCCGCTATGAAATTCTATGCCGAAGCCATAAAGTTCTCTAAGAAACGTACCGGACGTGTCAACCGCAAAGAGATAAAAATGACTATAGAAATGGCTGAGATAATGATGCGTGTACGCACAATGCGTCCCCGCGCCAAACGTCTGCTCAATGCCATTCTGCCACATACCATAGCTCTTGAGACTATTGAACTTGAGGAAGACATATTGGCCCTGCTCGAAGTTATAGACAACGACATCTCACAGGAGCCCAAGTGGAAAACCTTTATCCACAAAGTCACTACTTCGACCATGCACCGCTTTAAGAAAGCCGATAAAAACGAAGAAAATAAAGAAAACGGCGAAGTAGCAGCTGACGCTGAACAGCCCCAACCCGAAGAGGCTGCTGAAGAAGCTGAAAAAGAAAAAGCAGAAAAACCGGATAAAAAGGAAAAGAAAAATAAAAAAGAGAAAAAGAACAAAAAGAATAACGACTGAGACAACGCGCACAATATGTCAACAGTATTACACGCAGCTGCCGGCGTCGCACCCGGTTTTAACGTGAGGCCAGTCAAGGGCGATACCTTCAGGTGCGCCATCATAACGGCTTCATGGAACAGCCATATAACTCACGCTCTACGCGACGGAGCAATCAGAACCTTTGAAACTGCCGGTGTAAGCCACGAAGCGCTTCATCTTATCGACGTTCCGGGCACTGTCGAACTGGTTAAAGCCGCCGCTATGGCTCAGAATACCGGCCGTTACGATGCAATTATAATAATAGGCTGTGTCATACGCGGAGATACACCCCACTTTGACTACGTCTGTCAGATAGCCGCACAGGGTTGTGCTATGCTCAACACCTTAAAAGGAGCATCGGTCATATTCGGTGTACTTACCGTCAATAATGAGCAACAGGCGCTTGACCGCGCCGGCGGCACACTCGGCAACAAAGGTTCCGAAGCAGCCGAAGCAGCCATTGTAATGGCTAATCTTGCCACAGAATTATGCAAAGAATAGCCTTTTAACATTTATTAATTATTTAGAATATAATAACCCCTTTATACACGGCGTTATCTATACGCTGACAGTAGAAAAAGTCTTTTTACAGCATTAGCAACTTCTTCCTCTTGGATCTAAATGAAAGCTAACAGACTTTGTGAAGAAACAACTTTTCTACTCTCAGAATTATGAAAATCGTACTCTCTTTCAGTGCTCACGTAGTTTCGGAATAGCTACCACAGCACTCTCAAGGCAACAACTCCCTCAGTCAATCCTGCTGAGCAGTTATTCCCTTTGACCGAAAGGATAAAACACTTTTTTCATGACTTTGATATGTTTTTCTAAGGCCTTATCTCTTTGCCTTGATAGAAAACACATAATTGTCTAAATTTTGGGTTATATACTTTAGTAATTTCACATCATTCGGTCGGTACGGAAGCTGAAAATACCTTCGGTATTTACAGAACCGTCCGAATGGCAGAATACGGCTGTCGTGAGACAGTCGTATTTTGTTTTATATCACCTCTAAAAGTTATCTTTTACCAAGGCGTTCCAGAGCTTCCTGAGCATATTCACTACCTTGATCAGCTGCTTTACTATACCAGCTTATAGCTTTGACATAATCTTGCTCAACAACTTCTCCGAGCTCATACATTACTCCAAGGCGATATTGAGCACGAATATTTCCTTGATCGGCAGCCTTTAAATACCATTTTAAGGCTTCATTATAATCTTGCTCAACACCCTGACCTAATTCATACATTCCTCCGAGACAGAATTGGGCACGGGAGGAACCCTGAGCTACAGCTTTACGGAACCAATCCAAGGCATCGTTATATTTTTGAGCATTTACATACATTGTAGCAAGATTACATTGTGCCCGAGCGTAGCCTTGTTCTGCTGATTTACGGTACCAAGCCATAGCTTCACTATCGTTCTTTTTTACACCACGTCCATGAGTAAACATCAGGCCAATATAATTCTGAGCCTCTTTATCATCAGGAATAGTTGAAAACAGTTCGTATGCTGTTTTATAATCCTCGTCTTTATAGGCTTTAACAGCTTTTTCTCTGATAGCATCAATATCAGAAGAAGCAGAGAAACTACCTAACTCCGAATCTGACGCTTCCTTAAGTTTAAGCACGTATGTCATCTGACCTGTAAGATTTGGATAATTGTAATCCATAAATACTATATGCAAAGGAAGATGACGGTCAAAAATAAGTTTCACTTCCTTGGCATCATGAGTAAGGTATACCCATTTCTCCATACCGCTACCGCCTATTTCTCCGACTACAGGTCCCTGAGCTTCGGCAATTTTATCATCAGTATAGACCTTTACCAAGGCACACTTCTTACCGTTATAATCAACACGAGATTTTGTTCTTGCCGACAGATCATTCGGCACAATCTCAAAGCTCTGTACTGTATATTCCTGCGCCAAAGCTAAGGAATAACTCAAAACACTTATAAATAGTAATATTAAACTCTTCATAATCATAAACTATTAAGACGTTCTAAAGCAAATTTAGCTATTATATGTCCCTGTTCGGCCGCCTTACGGTACCAATTCA
>CAMWVA010000137.1 GCA_947177575.1 uncultured Porphyromonadaceae bacterium
ATAAAGATGGTTTCTTTAGCTTCGCTCTCTTTAGATGAGGAGTGGGGTAGATTATAGGAGGGCGCGGAAGGAGGGGAGAGTAGCCATACCCATAGTGAGGCGGAGGTTGAGTTCAACACAGGGGCGAAGTTGGCCGTCTGTAGAAGTAAGCATGTCGATGCCAAGAGGTCCGGTATAGGATGGAGCGACAAGCTGGTTGAGGGTGTGACGCTGGGCTTCGATGATAGAAGACCCGAAAGTGGGGCAGGCTTGCGAAATTAAGGCGTGAAGGCGCGGTTGCGATTCGGTGAGGTTATATTTGTATTTGCCACGAGATGAAGTGACGAATACAGACAGACCTACGAAGTGGGCATGTCCGCTTTTACATACCCACTCGGAAGCAAAATCAAGACTGCGTTTTACTCCCGGTTCGGCCATTATAGACCCTTGGCGTCTTATCATACCGCGCACCCAAGGACGTATGTGACGTTCTTCCAGGTCAGCGGTAGCCATTATACCTCGGCCGGAACTGCTCCATGGTGATTTGAAGTAACAACCCGAATGACTATACCAATACCTAACAGCGTCTTCTTCTGATGTAATCTCACTGGGTAACTCGAAGTCAAGAGTAGGTATGCAGTACTGCATGGCCTTATTGAATGAGATCGTCAGCCGGCGATGTGAAAGTCGGCGTAGGTCTGAGAGCTGATTGCTGTCAGGCAGTAGTGAGGCATCGACGCCAGCTTCAACTAATAGGCGGCAGAGGGAGGGATTCCAGCCCCATGGAAGAATAAAAGGTCTGGGCATGGAACGGAGAGAGTCTGCAACATCGGAGAGAGTGACAGGTGTTACGCCTTTTGCAGTTACTTCATTGAGAGAGAAACCAGCATTGTCAGAGTAAAAATCTATGTTTTCAGCATCGAGCAACAGAAGATAGTCGCCGGGTAGAGCATAAGTCAGAGGAAAAAGAGCCATACTTCGGCGAAGCTCAATCACACGGGCGGGAGGGGTAAAAAACGGAGATCCCGACGCCAGCGCATAGTCGGTGTCGGGATTAAAAATCAGAAGCATAGAGAGAATATAAGATTACGACATGCCGTAATCAATCGTCAAGCTGTTCCTTAGCTTTGGCAGGATTGCGGAAATACAGCTTGTGCTCGATATATTCCTGAGTGGCGATAAGGGTGGGCTTTGGCAGCTTCTCATAGAAACGCGAAATCTCAATCTGCTCACGGTTCTCAGACACCTCTTCGAGGTTGTCGGTCGAAGCAAATTCCTGAAGTTTCTTTTCCAATTCCTTCTTCATCTCCACAGCAATCTGGTTAGCGCGTTTTCCGATGATGCAGACGGTTTCATAGACATTGCCTGTCTGTTCTGCCATTGCAATCATATCGCGAGTCACTGTATTAAGTGGAGCATTTGTTTTCTTATAGTCCATATCTCACTAATATATAGAAAATTTTTTTCATTCAGAAAAATATTGGTCACCTGTGTGACGTGATGCAAGTTTGAAGATGTTGTCCGCCTCGTGACGGTTCTTAGTGTCAGGGAAGTTATTGATAAATGAATAGTACTCATCAATTACTTCGCGATAACGGTCAGCTCGGCGTTCATCAACACTATTCTTAGCCTCCTGATATTTTGCCTTGAGTATGAGCATTTCGAAATCCTCACGGTATTTGGAGTAAGGATAATTCTTCAGTGCATTCTCAGAAGTAATAACACAGGCGCGATAGTTATTCCCCATGAAGTTGCCAAGATTATAATACAGCTGTGCGTTCTGAAGCTCTTTCAATGTGAGCTTATCCTGCATTTCAAACAGGGCGTTCTGGGCAATTGTGACCTTATCGCTCTTGGGATAGTAGTCAAGAAAACCCTGTAGTTCCTCCATAGCTTTGATAGTCATCGACTGATCAAGCTGTGGTTCAGGCGAGTCGAGATAATAACCGTAGCCTGAATAGAAGCGGGCCAGTTCAGCATACTTACCTTTTGGATAACGCTGATAATATGTCTTAAAGAATGTACCGGCATTGAGATAATCTTTGTTCTCATAATAAGACATAGCCAGCAGGAACAGAGCTTCCTCACCCTTGGATGTGCCGCGAAGTGGGGTATAGATAGTTTCGAGTACTGTAGATGCCTGTGTGAACTTACGCTCGTCGTATGCACGTTTGGCATAGTCAAAACGATAGTCAACATCGTTACTTTTCAGTACACGTGTATATTCGCCGCACGCACCGAGCGTAAGTGAGACGATAAGGAGGGAAAAAATATGTGAAAATTTTCGCATACTCTTATAATGGGTAATCATACAAAAACACCGTCGGACAAAGGATAGTCCTGTCCGGCAGGGCGCTTTAGCGTGCAAAGATAGTAAAAAAATTACAAACACAGAGCTGCCGAATAGAAAAATTTAGTTAACTTTGACACTTCAAATTTCCATAGCCCCCGTGAAGGGGTAGTGTAACGGACCAATAACCCTTAATAACAGAACAACTTTGGAAAGCGAGCATAACACTAAGACACCCCGCCGGGGTAACGTATGTTCACGTCACCCGGTATTAGCTAATTTTCTTATTATCATAGTAGTGGCAGTGTTAGGTGTGTGGATAGCATACCTGTGGACAGCCATATTTACCAAGCATGGTGAAAGCGACAAAGTGCCATCGGTAGAGAAGATGAGTTACACACAGGCTATTGACATACTTCATAATCATGGCTTCAAGGTCGATATACGTGACTCGGTTTATAATGATAATGTAAAGCCGGGTTTCGTTATAGAACAGTTTCCGAAACCTAATTCAACTGTAAAGCCAGGTCGTAAGATATTCCTTTATATTAATGCTGTACATCCTAAGGAAGTGGTTATAGATGATGATAATCATCCGCGAGAGGACGCCTTAAAGAGTTTTTCTTTCCGTTCCGGTATGGCGCGTCTTGAGGAATTAGGCTTTAAGAATATACGGGTTGTAAAGGTGTTAGGTGATAATGACTGTATAGTCAAAGTTACAGCAAACGGCCGAACTGTCAAGAAGACAGAAAAGGTGCCTGTCAATGCCGCTATAGTAGTTGAAGTGTATGACGGACGTTTAGGTGCTCTGCGTGACTCGTTGCAGACAGCTGAATATGTGGAATATGCTATGCAGGAACGTGCTTATCAGGAATCAGAGGATAACTATAATGCCGAACCTGTAGTGTCTGCACCTGCTCCGAAACCGAAACCGAAGCCTGAACCGGCTCCCGAGTTGACAGAAGAAGAGGAAACCGACAATTATCTGAATCAATGAGCGAGAGTATCATATCCACTTCAGCAGATGATCTTGATGAGGGTCTGTTGCCCGAAGCTGCGCCAGACTTTATAAGCGCCGACGGACGCGAACTGTATGAACATTTCCGGTTTGAAGCCGATAAAGGACAGCAGATGTTGCGTGTCGATAAATTCCTTGTGGCACGTATGGAAAAGACTTCCCGCAATCGTATACAGCAGGCTGCCGATGCAGGGTGTATACTTGTCAACGGACGTCCGGTAAAGTCGAGCTATAAAGTCAAGCCTTTCGATGTGGTGCAGATAGTTATGGATCGTCCGCGCTACGAACTTGAAATCATACCGGAAGATATACCGCTTGATATAGTATATGAAGACGAGCATGTGCTTGTAGTCAATAAACCAGCCGGATTGGTTGTACACCCCGGTCACGGGAATTATACAGGTACTCTGGTCAACGCACTGGCCTGGCATTTTCGCGATAATCCTGATTATGATGTAGATGACCCGCGTTTAGGTCTTGTGCATCGTATTGATAAAGACACTTCCGGTCTGTTGGTAGTAGCTAAGACACCTGAAGCTAAGACGCATCTTGGAGCTCAGTTCTTCAATAAAACCACACGACGGGAATATGTGGCTGTAGTGTGGGGAGATTTTGAGCAGGACCGAGGTACTATCACAGGAAATATAGCCCGGAACCCACGTAATAAGCTTCAGATGGCTGTATTCGATGACCCGGCAATAGGAAAACATGCCGTGACACATTATGAAGTGAAGGAGAGATTCGGTTATGTTACTGTTGTGAAATGTGTGCTGGAGACAGGACGTACACATCAG
Source organism: uncultured Porphyromonadaceae bacterium (assembly GCA_947177575.1). Lineage (GTDB taxonomy): Bacteria > Bacteroidota > Bacteroidia > Bacteroidales > Muribaculaceae > Lepagella. The sequence continues at coordinate 4,082 of CAMWVA010000137.1, forward strand.
ATACGTGTACACATGCAGAGTCAGGGACATCCTCTGTTCAATGATGCACGTTACGGTGGAGATGTTATACTGAAAGGTACGACTTTCGCTAAATACCGTCAGTTTGTAGAGAATTGCTTTGCTATATGTCCGCGTCAGGCGCTTCATGCCCGTACTCTCGGTTTCGTACATCCGGCTACCGGCGAGCAGATGGATTTCGAGTGTGAAATACCGGCAGATATGAGTGCTCTTATGGAACGCTGGCGTGTCTATACGGCAGGAAGCCGAAAACCTTGACCGCCGTCAGATTGTTTTGAAAGAAGGGGAGAAAGTATTATCTTTGCACACCCCTATGGCGCCTGTCCTCATTATGACTAAGCGTTCACTCCAGACACAAACAGAAAGATCCGATCATGAGCCACCACGAACCGATAGACTTCAGCGACATAGCACCTTATAGCGATGAGGTGTTTCATAACAAAATGGAACAACTGGTGAAAGAGCCCGGCTTCCTTCACGCATTGAACTACACGATGCCGAAAGAGGACGTGCCTGTACTCATCGATGAGTTGCTCAAGATAGATAACAAGCATGATTTCCAGTTTAAGGTTATGTTCCCTTTCCTGGAGATGCTTGCCAAGACAACGACTTCCGGTATTACTTTAGGAGGTATAAAATACTATAATCCCGGTCTTTGCTATACCTTTATCACCAATCACCGCGATATAGTGCTTGACGCCTCGTTTCTTAATCTTGCCTTCCTGCGCCGTAACATACCGACCTCGGAAGTAGCCATAGGCAATAATTTGCTTATATACGATTGGATAACAGACCTTGTACGGCTTAATAAGAGCTTTATAGTGAAACGTAACACCGGTCTTCGTGAAGCTCTTGAAGCTGCCCGTAAGCTGTCGGCCTATATACATCACTGCATACTTGACAAACACGAATCAGTATGGATAGCCCAGCGTGAAGGTCGTGCCAAAGACAGCAGTGACCATACACAGGAAGCACTTATAAAGATGCTTGCTATAGCAGGTGAAGGACCTTTTATAGAGAAACTGAAGGAAATCAATCTTATGCCCGTAGCCATATCTTATGAATATGACCCTAACGACTATCTGAAAGTACGGGAGTTTCTGCTAAAGCGCCGGGATCCGAATTTTAAGAAGACACAGCGTGATGATTTGTTCTCGATGGAGACCGGTCTGATGCAGTTCAAGGGTAAGGTACATTTCCAGTTGACACCGCGCATTAACACACGTCTGGATCAAATCGGTGATTTTACCGACAATCAGCGTGCTGCAAAATGTGTAGGAAGTATCATCGATCAAGCTATACATCGTAGCTACGAGATATTCCCTATCAACTATATAGCATACGACCAACTGTATAATACCAAGCGCTTCAGACGCAAATACACTGATCAGCAGCTTGAGGAGTCACTTGCTTATTTCGAGCGTCAGCTTGATAAGATAGAACTTCCTGATATTACTACGGAGGAACGTGCCTATATGCGTGAGATATTGCTGACGATGTATGCTAATCCGTTGCGTAATAAACTCAAGACTATACTTGGCGGGATAGAGTAAGGTCTTAAGAATAAGAAGAATTTATGAGACTTCCTGTAATGGTGATAGTGTTACTCTTTCTGTTGAGTATCGCTATTGATTGGTATATACGTAATGATATAAGGTACTTCACACGTAAAGGAAGCCGATGGCCGCGTGTCTATACTGTAAGTGCGGTTATGTGCTGGATTTTCCTTATCGTGACAGTTTCTTTGCCGCGACGCAGTGAGAATGATGACATACTGACAGTGATGTGGATGCTTTACAGTTATCTGACTGTCTACGCTGCCAAGCTTGTCTATGTGATATGTGCTCTGATTGGGCGTATATTATCTGTCGGAAAACCACGGCGTTTTGCTTCAGGACTTTGGGTTGGTGTGCCGTTAGGTATCCTGACATTCGTATGTATGTGGTGGGGTGTGCTTGTTACACGTCGTCAGATAGAGGTGAATAATGTCAATGTCTATTCCCCTAAGCTTCCTTATGCCTTTGAAGATTACCGTATAGCGCAGATAAGCGACATACACGTCGGCACGTGGGGTAACGACACCACTTTCATATCGCAGTTAGTTGATGCTGTAAATGCACAGCAGGCTGATTTGATAGTATTTACCGGTGATATTGTAAACCGTAGAACTGAGGAGTTAAGACCTTTCCTTGATGTCCTGAGTCGTCTTCATGCTAAGGATGGTGTTCTTTCTATACTTGGTAATCACGATTATGGTGATTACGTTGATTGGCATAATGAGGAAGACCATGTAGCCAACAACCATCAATTGTGGGAATGGGAGAGAGAAATGGGCTGGACTCTTCTGAACAATGATTATGTGTTGTTGCGGCGTAACGATGAGTGCATTGCTATAATAGGTGTCGAAAACTGGGGTGAACCTCCATTCCATACCTATGGCGATCTTGATAAGGCGTACCCTGCCCCCGGTGATAGTACTGCCTCGCTGACTGATGAGCGATATAAATTGCTTCTATCTCATAATCCGGAGCATTGGAACCGTATAGTCTCCAAAGATACTAATGTAGACCTTACTTTAGCGGGACACACACATGCCATGCAGTTTATGTTACGATTCGGCAACTGGAAGTGGAGTCCGTCACAGTATCGTTATGAGCAATGGGGAGGACTTTACGAACGTCTGAATAAGAATGGTGAACCGGTATCTCTCTATGTAAATATAGGCAGCGGAGAGGTAGCTATGCCTTTCCGTATAGGTGCTACTCCGGAAATAACGGTGTTAACTCTGCACAGAGGTAAACCTGAAACTACAATATCAAAATGAATAGTAAAGGTTATAAGGTAATATTAAGTCTGGGTAGTAACTGTGGCGACCGCCGCGCATTGCTATCACGTGCTGTGGAGTGGCTTGAAGGACGTCTGGCTGCTATGGAGATAAGTGACTTCTATGAAACTCCGGCTTTGGCTGATAAGGAGGGGCGGTGTACACATCCTACTTATATGAATGCTGTGGTACGTGGTATCTATTATGGTGACGGCCCGGTGGCCTTGCAGACTGAAGCCAAACAATATGAAGAAGCTATGGGTCGTGATGAAGCCGCACGTGCACGCGGCTGTGTGCCTATAGATATAGATGTAGTGATAAGTGATGGCACAGTGCTGCGTGAACGTGACGCTGCCAGCCGTTTCTTTACCATAGGTCTTGAGCAGCTTGACAGTGAGCAGTCTGTCTTCTTGTAAAGGTAGTAACAAGATTTTTATAAGGTTTCTGACACAGGGAGTGACACACATGTCACTCCCTGTGTCACTATTACGCTGAAGGAGGAGTAAAAAATGTGTCAAATGGTAAATGTTGTATTTTTAATCATTTAGATAAATTTAGAAAAAAATACATAAGCCATCAACCCTTTTGAGCATGATAATTGTTAATAAGACAGATGCAAGAAACAACGGAAACAGCCGCAAGGCAGTCCGCATCGAACAAGAAATATTAACAATTAAAATCATATAGAAATCATGGCAAAGATTATTGGTATTGACTTAGGAACAACCAACTCGTGTGTTGCAGTACTTGAAGGTAACGGCCCGGTAGTAATTCCGAACGCCGAAGGCCGTAACACAACTCCCTCAGTAGTCGCTTTCGTCGACGGAGGTGAACGTAAAGTGGGTGATCCTGCCAAGCGTCAGGCCGTGACCAATCCTACCCGTACTATCTACTCTATTAAGCGTTTTATGGGTGAGAAGTGCGGTCAGGTAGCCGATGAAATCAAGCGTGTACCTTACAAGGTAGTATGTCAGAATGATATGCCGAAGGTTGACATCGACGGCCGCGACTATACTCCGCAGGAGATTTCAGCAATGATTCTTCAGAAGATGAAGAAGACCGCTGAGGATTATCTTGGACAGGAAGTTACTGAGGCAGTTATCACAGTACCTGCATATTTTGATGATTCACAGCGTCAGGCTACTAAGGAAGCCGGCGAAATCGCAGGTCTTAAAGTAAAACGTATTGTCAACGAACCTACAGCCGCTGCATTGGCTTATGGTCTTGATAAGAGCGAGAAGGAACAGAAAATAGCTGTATTCGACCTTGGTGGCGGTACATTCGATATTTCTATCCTTGAACTTGGTGATGGCGTATTTGAAGTTAAGTCTACTAACGGTGATACTCACCTTGGCGGTGATGACTTCGATAACGTAATCATTGACTGGTTAGCTGACGAATTTAAGAAGGATGAGGGTGTTGACCTTCGTCAGGATCCTATGGCTATGCAGCGTCTGAAAGAAGCTGCTGAAAAGGCTAAGGTAGAACTTTCAAGCTCAACCCAGACTGAAATCAACCTTCCTTATATCACAGCTACTGCTTCAGGTCCTAAGCACCTCGTTAAGACTCTGACACGTTCTAAGTTCGAGCAGCTTGCTTCGAATCTTATTGATGCAGTTGTTGCTCCTTGTCGTAAGGCTCTTGAGGATGCAGGTCTGACTGCAGGACAGATTGACGAAGTTATCCTCGTAGGTGGTTCAACCCGTATACCTGCTATTCAGGCTAAGGTAAAGGAAATCTTCGGTAAGGAACCTAATAAGAGCGTTAACCCTGATGAGGTTGTAGCTATAGGTGCTGCTATTCAGGGTGGTGTGCTTAGCGGTGATGTTAAGGATGTGCTTCTTCTTGACGTTGTGCCTCTGTCAATCGGTATCGAGACAATGGGTGGCGTGATGACTAAGCTTATCGACGCTAACACCACAATACCTACCCGTAAGAGCGAAACCTTCTCTACAGCAGCTGACAATCAGCCTGAGGTAACAATCCGTGTTCTTCAGGGTGAGCGTCCTATGGCAGCAGATGATAAGCTGCTTGGTGAGTTCAACCTTGGTGGTATAGCACCTGCACCGCGTGGTGTACCTCAGATTGAAGTTACATTCGAGGTTGATGCTAACGGTA
>CAMWVA010000138.1 GCA_947177575.1 uncultured Porphyromonadaceae bacterium
GATTTATAAGATTTATAAGATTTATAAGATTTATAAGATTTATAAGATTTATCTTTCATTTTTCCTAACAACTCATATAAAACTCCCATAACTAAATCGTATGAAACCCACTCTATTTATCCTTGCTGCCGGTATGGGCAGCCGTTACGGTGGTCTCAAGCAGCTTGACGGACTTGGTCCTTCAGGCGAAACCATCATGGATTACTCCGTTTATGATGCCTTGCGTGCCGGTTTCGGCAAAATAGTGTTTGTTATACGTCATGACTTTGAGCAGGAATTTCGCGACAAAGTCATCTCTAAATACGAAGGACATATACCTGTCGAGGTAGTATTTCAGGACATAGACAACATTCCCGAAGGTTTTACCCGCAATCCCGAACGTAGCAAGCCCTGGGGTACTAACCATGCCGTTCTTATGGGTAAAGATGTCATCAAAGAACCGTTCGGTGTTATCAATGCCGACGATTATTACGGTCCCGAAAGCTTCCAGATTCTCGCCGATTTCCTACGCTCAGTCGAAGGTAAGAAAGGTGAATACTGCATGGTAGGTTTCCGTATCGAGAATACCCTTAGCGAGAATGGCGGTGTCAGCCGTGGTCTTTGCGAAGTTTCCTCTGAGGGCGAACTTACCGGCGTCACCGAATGTCACGGTATACAGCGCAAAGATGGTCGTCTGATACAGATACTTGCCGACGGTAGTGAAGCCGAATTCCCCGAAGGCGCTAATGTATCAATGAACATGTGGGGCTTTACTCCAGACTATTTCGACTACTCGGAACGTGAATTTATCGAATTCCTTAAGAAAAATGCTTCTGAGCTTAAAGCTGAATTCTATATTCCTACTGTAGTAAATAACCTCATCAAGTCAGGCGAAGCTGTGCTCAAAGTTAAGGAAACTCCCTCAAAGTGGTTTGGTGTCACCTACGCTGCCGACCGTCCGGCTACAGTGGCTCAGTTCAGAAAGCTTGTTGACGACGGTATATATCCTGTCAAGCTGTTTTCATAACTTTACTCTCCCAACTGATATGAAACAAAAAATTCTTGTCACCGGTGGCACCGGGTATATCGGCAGCCATACCGTAGTTGAACTTCAGCAGGCCGGTTACGAAGTTGTCATTATTGACAATCTCTCAAACTCAAATATCGAAGTACTTGACGGTATTGAACAGATCACCGGCATACGTCCGGTCTTTGTCGAAGGAGACTGCACCGATATTGCTACTCTACGCAAGCTATTCGAGGATAACCCGGGTATCAAGGGTATCATTAATTTCGCTGCCTCTAAAGCCGTTGGCGAATCAGTACAGAAGCCCCTTCTCTACTACCGTAATAACCTCAATACACTCATCAACCTCCTCGAGCTCATGCCTGAGTTCGGTGTCAAAGGTATAGTATTCTCATCTTCCTGTACTGTCTACGGTGAACCTGATGTCAATCCTATCGACGAGACGGCTCCTATTAAGCCCGCAACTTCACCATACGGCAATACCAAACAGATTTCGGAAGAGATTATTACCGACTACATAGCCTCCGGCGCTCCTATCAAGAGTATAATACTACGCTATTTTAACCCTGTAGGTGCACACCCCAGCGCACTTATCGGTGAACTCCCCCTCGGCGTACCCCAGAATCTCATACCTTACCTTACTCAGACGGCAGCCGGTATACGTAAAGAACTGACTGTATTCGGTGACGATTACAACACACCCGATGGTTCATGCATACGTGATTTTATAGACGTTGTAGACCTTGCTAAAGCACACGTAATTGCTATGAGCCGTATGCTCGACGGAGAAGACAAAGATAGCATAGAGATTTTCAATCTCGGTACAGGTCGCGGTCTGTCAGTACTTGAACTTATCGAATCCTTCGAACGCTCCACCGGCGTCAAGGTTCCCCACCGTATCGGTCCGCGTCGTGCCGGCGATATAGAAAAAATATGGGCAGAGCCGACAAAAGCCAATACAGTCCTCGGCTGGACCGCTCAGGTACCGATTGACGACACCATGCGCAACGCCTGGGCTTGGCAGCAGCATCTGGCCGAAAAGAACAAATAAAATACTAACTGGGCCAATTCCGACTTAACGGGGGCCGCCAACAACGGCCCCCGTCCTATATAACCACCCCCAAAGCCAGTCTCCGCCCAAAGTCAGTTTCCGTCGAAATTCCGTCCGCGCGAAGCTGGTTCCCGCCCGGAGCTCTGCTCCGATAATAACTCCTACAAAAATGAATAAATTACTAAAGTCCCTGACCGCTCTCTATCTCATGCTCTCGACAGCCCCTGCCTTCGCTCAAAGCGGCTCGGCAGCCTACTTCACCGATAATTACCTCCACCGCTTCCAGCTTAATCCTGCCATAGCTAACGAGCGCGACTTCGTAGGCTGCCCCATTCTCGGCAGTATCAGCCTTGGCTTAGGAGGCAGCCTCCATCTCAAAGACCTCGTCTATGACTTCAAAGGCATGAAAGTCATATTCACTGATTCTAATATTCCTGTTCAGCAAGTAGCCCAACATGTCAGAGCTTCAAATAAGCTCACAGTCCAGCTTTCTGACAACCTGCTCGAAGCCGGATTCAAAATAGCAGGCGGCTACAGCGCTGTAACTCTGTCAGCCCACGCTCGCGGAGCCGCCAATATACCCGGAAGTCTGATGTTCATGCTCAAAGAGCCTGACAAGCATTCGGAATTTCACATAGACCCCATGCGTATTAAAGCATCTGCCTATTTCCAGCTTGCCTTAAACCACTCACACGATATAAGTATTATCCCGGGGCTACGTCTCGGTGCCACGCTGAAACTCCTTGCAGGCCTCGGTTCGGCTGACGCCCGGTTCGAAAACACCTCACTAAGACGTAGCACTCAAAACAATATCTGGGAAATTTCAAGTCTTGCACAGATTGAGGCTTCTGCTCCGGGTCTTGAGTATCGTGTAGAATACAATCCCATTGATAATCGTTATATCGTCACTGACCTTGATCTGACACGACATCAACTCGATGGCTGGGGCGCTGCTATCGATTTAGGACTGACATATACACGATCTGCTTTTGAATTCTCGCTGGCTTTTCTCGATATTGGCGGTATGACGTGGCGCAACAATATTATGGCCTCAACTATAGGACGTCATAATTTCAGAACACCGACCGATTCCTTTAACATTCCCGATGGTGAATGGAAAATCGCTATGAAACATATACGCCTCGCCATCGGAAATCTTTATCAGATGCAGGACATCGGTAACGCAGGCCCACGTCTTACCTCGTTGGCACCCATCATAAATGCCGGTGTGCGTTATAAAGCGTCTTTCTATACTCCTCTGACTTTCGGCTTACTGTCAACCACACGTATCGATGGGCCTTTTACTACCGCTGACCTGCGCCTGTCTGCCAACATCCGTCCCGTTTCAGTCATAGCAGCAAGCGCCAGTATTGTAGGCGGAACCGAAGGGTTCGGACTCGGATGGATTATTAGTATCAACTGTCCCGGAATAGCACTCTATGCCGGTATGGACCGTACACCATACAGTCTTGGTCGCTACGGACTGCCTATGAATTCCGCCATGACTTTTAATGCCGGTTTCGACATACCGCTCAATTGACAGATTCAAACCTTAATGCTCTTTTAAAACTGTATCTAAAAAGTCATTAAGATATATTCTACAGCTTAAATATGACTGGGCAGCTACAACACCCGCTCCTGTTGACACATTACTGTATCCCCATATAGGGTCGCCAAAGCCGAACTCACTTATGTCACCGAGCGGTCCGTCATCGCGCTGCCACATATAGTTAGCCCAGTCATAATAACTTTTCGATATTGTATGCAGAGTAAACTCATAACCGCAGTTAAGCAGCTCAGGCTTCCATTGTTGTGATGCCACATAATACTCACAATCGGAATACTGGACATGAAGTGTATAAGTGCTACCCGTGAACTGACGATCGGTAAAAAAAGTGAATCCGTAGCTACTTCCACCCATAACAGATTCAAATACACCTATATGCTCGGAAAATATCGGTTCTGATTCATAATTGAACGTTCCCATGTTAAACTCTACTTCCGGCTCTGCAATAGGAGCTGAATAGATAATATCATCTCGATTACCTTTATCATTAAAAAATGACAAATACGAAAATCTATAATAATCTTCAGTCCCGACTGGGTCATTTATATCCAGCTCAGCCCTGACGTTAAATAAGAAATGTCCGGCCATTTCGTATCCCTCAACATCATCGCTCAGTATGTTTGTCAGCACAGGTTCCCACTTGACTGCCTCAATCGGCACTGCGTATGGCACAGTAACCTCAGCCTCTGCATAGCCATAGGTCTTACTTTCGGCTACGATACGTATACAGTCACCCTCCTGCGGCAGATAATCGGCATCTTTTGGTTCATCGTTTGCAAAAATACTGATAACAGCATCTTTTACCGAGTGGTCTCTTCCCGCAGCTTCATCTGTATATAACCACGTATGCGATACCTGTACCACAATCGGCTCACCGGCTGTTATAAGTGAATTAAGACATAGCACCGGCTCTGTGTCTATGTCAGGTGTAAAGTCTTCAAAACAACCGGTCAGCAGTACCGGCAGACTGATTATAATGATATGTCTTAAAATTGCCATGTGTAAGATATTGATGGAATCATAGGTAATAATTTCACTTTCTGAAAAACAGGTTTCGATGTGATCGTAATACCCTCGGGAGTCCTTATTATCATATCTTTGTAACTTCTTCTGACAGCCACTGTGTTAAGATGACAGTAAGCGTTATAAAGACCGAAAGTCCAGTAACCACGACTGTTTCTGACAGTACATGACAGATCCAGCCTGTGATAGAAAGGCAGCTGATAATTATTTATGCTGCATCTGAGAGGCACTTGGTCGCCATAAAAACTATATAGCCCTCCGAACTCCGGAGAGTCATAAACCTGCGGCAAAAGCGTAAACCGGTTGCCTGAATGTCCGGTCCAGGCTGCGTTTAGCTGTACCCTGTCATTTATGTTCCAATTCACGCCGATATTTATTGTGTGCCTGTTGTCAAAACGTGCCGGAAAAGGTCTGCCGTCGTTCTTTTCACTGTACTTCCTGTCAGCCCATGCTAAAGAGTATCCTACATAGCCGGTCAGTTTACCATAAGTTTTTTCGATTCTTAAATCAATTCCCTTGGCTGTACCTGTTCCGGATGTAAGACGTGCATTCCACATCTCAAGTGGCGGTTTCAGATAATATTCATCACAATAGTCAAGAAGATTATGCATTGATTTATAATACCCTTCAACCGATACTGAGTAACCTCCGTCATTTGATTGCCAATAAGCGCCGACAGCAATTTTATCAGCTGTCTGCGGCTTAAATCTGCCGGTCACGGGAATCCATTGGTCAGTGGGTAACGAAAGATAACTCTGAGTAAGCTGATGCACATACTGTACTGTACGCGTATAGGCTGCTTTTACTGCCAGATTTTCACTCGGCCTGTAACTTAGCGAAAGTCTCGGCGAGATACCACTATGTGTTTTACCTTCGATATTGAATAATGAAGCATGAACACCTGCATTCACTCTGAACCTGTTCGATATTCTCCAGTCATCTTCTACATACACGTTAAATTCATTAGCTCCGTATGCCCATGTGGAATCTCTTGTAGCTACTTTCTCATCATTAAATGTGTATTCTCTCGAAGTACGGCTTGGCAAGAACGAATGGCGAACATAATTCGCTCCGAATCTTATACGTGTATTATCATTAGCTCTCCAATCGAAATCTCCCCGGAATATCCAGTCATTTATATTGTTATCGGTCTTAATTACTGCACGTGTTTCCGTAACAGCTCCTTGATTGAACTCTTTATAAAGGTCATCATGTTTCAGTCCTGAGAAATACCGGGTATAAGCTGCCGTAAACTCAGCCGTAACTTCTGGCTTGATACGATAATTCAGTCCTGCCTGTACTACAAGATTACCCCAATTGAAGTCAAACTTATCATTTTCATACCATCCGGTTATAAACTCGTTCCGATCTTCGGCACCTGTTTTAAGAAGATCATTACCGAAATAAGCACTTATGAAACCGTTAATCCTCGGAGAGAAACGATGATTAATCTTGGCATTAAAATCCATAAAGTAATATCGGAAACGCATTTTCTCATCATCGTTTTTCGAGTTTATAACAGCAAGCATCGGAATTGTAAGCACATCATACCATGAACGACGCAGCCCTACCAGATAAGATGTCTTAGGGCCTATCGGACCGGAAAGATTAAAGGCTCCCGACGTGAGTCCTAATCTCGCAGAACCGTGATGTCCATCGGTGCTGCCATTCTGCAGACGGACGTCCATAAATGAGGAAAGTCTTCCGTCATACTTTGCAGGTATAGAAGTTTTGAAAAAATCTATATATCTGACAATGTCGGTATTGAATGCTGAAAACAAACCGGCAAAATGATTTGCTTGATACAACGGTACATTATCAAGCATACACAGATTCTCATCAGCATTGCCGCCATGCACATACATACCCGCCGTGCCCTCTGCGCCTGCTGTGACACCTGGCTGCGTCTGAATGGTCTTCACTACATCGCTTTCACCGAACAGAGCCGGAGTATTTCTCACCTCATCTGCCGTTATCTTCTTAGCTCCGATTTCAGCTGTCTCCACCACCGGTGCCTCAAGTCGAGACACCACTACCACCTCATCAAGCATTTTGCTGACGTCAACCGAAGGCAGCGTCGTTGGTCTGACTGTGTATTTCTGTACAGATACGGGCTTCGGACTCTTTCTCCGTTTAAGAATTACATTCTTACCCTTTATACGGTATTCTATATCAGTATTGCGAAACATGTCCGTCAGCACCTTCTTAAGTGGTTCATTGCTCGCTTTCACGCTTATTTTCAAATCTTTCAGCAGTTCCGAAGAATAGACAAAATTTTTTCCTGTCTGTTCTATGATACTCCTGAATACGGTAGCCGCAGGCTGATTAGTTGCTTTTATTGTCACATTCTGTGCCGAGGCTGACATTCCCGCTGCTGACAGACCTAACAATAATAAAGCTGTTGTGCGCTTCATCATTCCTTTATCTTCATATCTATGTCAAGAATAGTATTGATAGTTTCCACAAGGTCAGCGGCCGAACCCTCATAATGAAGCGAGAGCTTATAGTCCGCAGCATTTTTAGGCAGATTAGTTACTTCGACACCATAGACATCCTTTATTTCAGTCACGACAACTGTAAGAGGTGTTTCCTCAAAGTCTATAATCCTTACCACAGCTTTTGCCGGTATGACTGATGGCTGCACTTGCTCCGTCGGTGCTGGAGTATTATTTATAGAACTGTTATGTATAAGTACAGCCGCTGTAGCACCCATAATAACCACTACCACCGAAGCAGCAGCTATTTTAGCTGGTGTCCACCATGGTCTGTTGTCTGGTCTTATACGCCTTAACGCTGGCTCAGTAGCAAAAAGCCCTTTACGATAGTGCCTTGCAATATACTGTATTTCCTTATTATTTTCTTCCATAACATTCTTTTTCTTTAGAAATCAATACCTATTCTGAAAGAAAAAAATGCTTTCTTCTCATAGTGACTGTCTATCTTATTATACCACACATATCCGTTCGGATCCACAACCATATCATACGAATTAACCTTATTCAACAGTACACTTACACCTGCACCGACATTAATTCCGACCTTCCGGCCCCAGTTAAACCTGTAGCCTATATTAGGCGAAAAGTAAAATCCTTTGTCAGCCATGTTATTCACGAGGTTATATCCTACCCTTACCTCTCCGAAAGGAGTAAACTTACCGAAAAGCATATCAGCCCGTCCGTGTACAAACGGAATAAAAACATGTTCCTTCAATTTTGAGCAATACTCATATTCCATACCGGCACCTACAAAAAGCCACGGATTAAACTGATACCCATGCGAAGTGGAGAAGCCGGTATACAAAGTACCGATACGAGACTCAAAGCCTAAAAAAGGTTTCTGAGTACGGTAATCATTACTCCATTCGATAAATCCGCGATACCCTGTTTCAGGCTGACGTGCCTTAGCACCGAAAGCAACGGCAGCCGCTGCTAACATTGAAATTAAAAATCTTTTCATAACGTCTTGTTGTTTGTTCTGTCAAAAAGACGCAATGAATCGAAAAAGGTCCTACGACAAAAATGAAAATTTTTAAAGAAACGGAAGAAAAAACGGTTTATGCCCTGTCGATAAAGCCTCACGAAGCCTCGTGAAAGCCTTAGTCATCTGGTTCTTAACTGTTTTTACTGATATATTCAACTCCTCAGCTATTTCATCATTTGAAAGTCCATCGCGTTTACTCATCAAAAACACTTCCCGACACCGTTCCGGCAGTTCATCTATAGCTTTCCATATCCTTGCGTCCCTCTCCGAGGTATCAACCACCTCATCATCAACCTCCGGTACACATTCTAATCCCACCTGCTCCCGCCTATTACGCAAAAAAGAAATACACTCATTCCTTACACTCCGATACATATACCCCTTAAAATTATCTATCTCTTTCCCGGCTTCCACACTCTGCCACGCCTTCATGAAAGCCTCCACCACCAAATCCTCAGCACACTCAGCATTATCAACAATACGAAGTGCGTACATACCAAGCGGCAAATACAACTGACGAAATAATGCATCAAATTCCCTACCTGTCATGCTCTTTTTTCCCAGTGTTAGTTCTTAAGTACTTCCATCTTATTAGGAATGTCCTCCAACTGTTGATGTAAGTGCGTGAGGCCATAGACAGACATATTATCGTTAATACCGATATACATTCTGCCTCCTTGAGCATTAGCGAAGCCGCATACCCATTTCAAGTAATCATCCTTCCAGATTCGTTTATACTCAGTATTCTGATTTTCTTGCTTCATATTGCGAAATTATACCAAAATCATGACATCTACAAAAAATGTAACAAACTACTTACACTACGTAATAGCACCAATAAGATCAGAATATATGTCGGTTCTTTTTCCTAACGTTTCGATAAAACTTGCCGA
>CAMWVA010000139.1 GCA_947177575.1 uncultured Porphyromonadaceae bacterium
AGAACTCCACATCGGCGGGCCAGCTCTTGTCGGTGACGGTGCCTACGATATAACCCTCTACCCAAACGTCGCTACCTGTAGCTGTACCGTCCATAACCTGTGCTACACTGAAAGGTGAGGTTTCGCTACCGTTGCCTACTGTGGAAGGTGGGTTGTCAGGTGTGTCAGGCTTTATCTCCACACCGTCTATTTCGAAGCTGTCTGCGTCACCGGTGCCGGATATACCCGGTACACCAAGGAACAGATCTATAAGACCTCTGACAATCATCGAACGTCCGTACACAGCCGGATTATCAGGCAGATTGGCATATTTACGCAGTGGTGTGCCTTGAGGCAGACTTACCGTCATACACTGGCTGAAGTCACGGCAATCAGCTGTCGGACCTATTACAAGATTGTTAGACATCTCAGCGTCATTGCTGAAGATTATATCATCGTTCGAGGTTACAGTGCTTACGCCTCCCTTGACCGAACCGACGATATATCCGCTTACCCATGCGTTACGGCCTTTACCCATCTGGGCTTTTGCTTCTTCGATAGTATAGGGCTCCGACTTGGTACCCTCCTCATCGAATTCCACATCGTCAAGCGAACGTATCAGCAGCTGCCAGCCGTTGATAGAGCCGTCTGTAGTGGCATAGCCGGGATCTGAAGCGTAATATGAAAGTATGCCGCGTATAGTACCTGTACCTTCAGGCAGCATATCGTTGTAGAAGGTCGCGTAGCCGGAGTTACGTACACACAGTTTAAGAGCACTTCCTTCCTGTGTTATGTAGCGGCTGGCATTCTCCTGATAGGGTGCGTAGGTAAGTTCGCCTGCACCCTCGAACGATACGTTGCGGAATTCGACTAACTGTCCCTGCAGATTATAGAAATCTTCTCCGGGTGATGTCGGTAGTTTGTCTATCTCGCTTACTATACAATACATCGAATTGTCAGGATATTCCTCTCCGGGCATCACATAGCGCACAGAGGTCTCAGGCAGACCATTGAGCTCGGCATGTGTCTGGAACACTGTGAAATCCACGCGGCTCATCTGGGGTACTCCGGTACTCGACTCGCCAAACCAGCCTATCTGCATGAGATAATAGTACTGTCCTACCCAGAGGTCGGTAAGATTGACCACTACCTCCTGACCGAGATGGTAATAATCGTACAGACCGGCACGGCGTATGGCGAAAGTCATTGCCGAAGTTTCGTCCTGTATACAGAGAGTCTGATAGATATTACCGGTGGCATCCGATGATATTACACGTCCTTTTATTATATAAGGAGTCTTTGTATCGGAAGGATTCTTATAAGGGCATAGCTGATTGGGTTCGTCGGCAAAAATACTTTTGAACTCGGCTATAGTTGTGTTGGGCTTCATCTCCGTCACAGGAGTCACCAGGCCCGGGTCGTCGAAGTGGTTCTGGCAAGCGGTTGTACCGGCAGCGGCCAGTACTCCGAGGCCAAGTCGCATCAGTTGTTTTATATTCATGGTGAGTTTGCTTTATTTGTTATAGACTCCCGTCACTGTGACCTTATCGATTTCCCATGTACCCGACATATCTGTTGTCGAGGTGTAATTGAAGCCTATCTCGATTTTCTTACCGGCCATACCGTCTATGACAGCATAACCTGAATCGCTAAAGGTCCACGAGTTGCCTATCGGAGCGTATGGCATGTCTACCTCAATCCATTCACCGCCTACTTCGCGTACCACTGTACGGGTCATTTCAAGGAAGTTGACTGAATTATTGAAGTAATTAGCAGCCTGATGTATAAAAAGACGCGGCTGTACATAGTCTGTCAGGTCTATGACAGGCGATATAGCCCATGCGTCACAGGTCACGGCACTGCCGGAGCGTCCGCCTGTAGCCACAAGACCGTAGACTGTACTGTGTTTCCATACTTCGAATCCGGCTGTCGAGGGTGTTCCTTGATCAAATGTAAAGCCCTGCGTATCGGTGGTCAGGTTTGCAGTCCAGACTGTGCGTGAGCCGGCGGGAGGTGTCATTGCCGGGTCAGGTTCCAGTCCCTTGTCACCCCAGTTGTAGGCCGATACCGAGCGTACACCGTATGCACCGCAGTACTTGCTTCCTACCTGTCCGTATATAGTGACTTGTGTATGCAGGTTTTCGGGATGATCTTTAAGATTGAGAGCATTACGTACTGCTCCTGAAGGTAGCTGTACGGTTGCCACATAAGCCGGGTTGGTCTCGTCAGGGCGTGAGGCTATCATTATGTTGGTAGCTGCCGTTGCAGGTACACTGAAATCAGCACCTAATTCTATATTGCTGTTACTGATGTCTACGTTAACCCATCCTACGATGTAGCCTGTTACCCAAGCTTCGGTTTTGTCAAGACCGTAGATGTCATGGGGTATAGTGCCGAGCGAAGCCTGATATGCTGACATAGGTGTTTCCCATTCGCCGTCACCTATGGTTGCGTCGCCGAGAGCCTCCGGTATATTGAGCGGTGGTAATGCCTGGTCACCGGTGCAGGCACCGAGTCCCAGCAAAACAGCACCGGAAGCTAACAGCAAGGTTATATTCCTGAAGTGTTTCATGTCGGGTTGCAGTGTTTAGAGGTTAGAAACGTACACCCACGTTCAGGAACATACGGAGTCCCTGTGCGTAGACCACTTTGTTGGGATACTTCGTGGTAGTGTAGTTGGTATAGTCAAACTTACCATCCTGCCAGCCGCGCATCTGGATGTTGCGGTTGTTAAGCAGGTTGTTGACCGAGAGATTGAAGTTGAGTGAACCCCAGCGCATATATATCATCTTTCCTACCGAGAGGTTCATCACGAAGGTATTGTCGAGTTTATCCTGCGATATTATTTCGCGACGGCGCTGCTCGTATTCCTCCACACTCTGACATACCTTCCACAGCCCCGGCATCTCCTCGTGGCGTGCGAATGACAGGTCATAGTAATTATCGGCAAGATAGTTGGCATTGATTTCGAAGAACCACTGTCTGATATTATAGTTGACTCCGAGGCTGTATGCCTGCTGTGGTGTGCATCCTACGAAATAGTTTTTCAGATATACCTGACGATAGACATCTTCTTCCGAACCATTGTCGTAGCTACGTACACCCATAGGGTTGTTTTTGTACTGATAGCGTGAGTAATTGGCAGCTGCCTTAACACTCAGTCCGGTCATTATCTTATACTCCATGCCGACTTCGACTCCTTTATATTCAGTCTCAAGGTCGGAGATGTTGTAGTTCATGAAACTCTTCAGGTCATAATCATAGAAACCTGTATGTTTCATGGCATCCCATATATGGTTATAGAAGCCGGTGACTGAACCACGGAAATTGGCATAGTTCCATACGTACGATATATCTCCGCTTAGGAATCGTTCTGATTTGAGGCCTGTCACAGCATCATCCTTGATACGTGGTGATACGTATGAGTCGTAGGGACGTGGTGCACGTGTTCCGTATGAACCGTGTACTACGAAGTAATTACGGCCGTTAAGCTTGTACGTCGCACCTGCTTTGACCGAAGCATTGTCAAAAGTGTGACGTTGCCCCATACCGTAAGAGTTTTCGGGTGAACGACCGTTTTGCATGTTACCGTGACGTGCGAAGTTGACGTAGTTAGCTTCGAGACCGTAGTTAATGTTCCAGTGTTTTGTGACTATCTGGTTCTGGAGCCATGCGCGGGCCATCACATAACGTATATTATAGTCATAGCCGAATACATCACCTTCCGTTACCAGACGGTTGGGATTACGCATATCGTTCTGAAGTTTGTCGGTGCTGCCTCCGAAGTCACGTTCTGAATATGTGTCAATATCACGCCAGAACAGACCGCCCAACAGATCACCCACAGTCTTGAAATAATGGGCATCTGTATAGTTGACGCTCAGACCGCCCTGCAATGTCATAGCATCGTTGAGACGGTGATTGATATAGGAGTTGAGCATCAGCGACAGTGTGTTAGTATGGTTGTACTCCAGTATAGTCGATGACTGGCCGGCATACTCCGGATTACGATCGAAGTGGTCGCGGTTGAGCAGGTTTGACTGATAGATTGCATCCCAGTCTATCTGACGTACACTTTCATCCTCGCGCCAAAGGTCGGTCAGTTGATCATACAGCATCTTCTGAGCATCATATACTTCAGTGCCGGGTACAGCTGTCGGAAGCCAGTACGAAGGCAGTTTGCTGTAATAGTCCGGTGCAGGGTTGTTACCGTAGTAATTCAGACGGCTCTGGGCATAAGCGTTATGACGGAAAGCGAAGGCTGTATTCAGCATCGTTCCCATCTTAGGTTTGAATATCCAGTTGATTATGGCAGCCGGATCGAAACTTTTTATCACACGTGCCGAACGGCGTTTACCGTTAAACCAGCCCCACGAAGGATTGTAGAGATTAGTGCCTGCAAGGTCGTAGGCTTCCTGCACAGATGCACCGGCTGTGGCACGTTCTGTAGGTGCTCCCCATGTGGTGAGGTTAAGCGAATGGCGGTCGTTGATATACTTCTGCAGTGACAGCGAATATCCTAACGAGTTGTAGAAAGTTCCTTTGTTGAAACCGTTCTCACCGTAGCGTCCTATAATGGCTGCCGAGAAGGCCCAACCGTTACGGCTCACTCCTGTGCTGTACTGCAACATGGCGCGCAGCTGATAGTTGGAGTTGGTGTAGGCTACTGACGCACGCACTCCGGGAGCATATTCGCCGGCGTAAGTTGTGTTGTTGGTTGAGCCGCCTATCGTACCGAAACCGTAAGCCGCAGCTTCAGTACCGATATTGACAGTCTTTGAGCGGAAAGCAGTCGAGGTCAGGCCACCGAGACTGCTGTAGCTGAACGAGCCGCGCATCGGGTCGTTAAAATCGACACCGTTTATATAGGCTGTGGTCCATGTGTTGTCAAGACCGCGCTGTTTGTAATAGACTGTCGAGAAGTTATAGTTCGACATCTGATAGAATATGTCGTCTGTGGCACCCTGTATAGTCCCCACATTCTGCATCATACCCTCATCATCGGCTATCTGTTCCTCGTCAAATATGAAGTTATCCGAGTTGAGCAGTGCGGCATCGAATCCCGATTCGCTCATAGACAAACGTCCGAGGTCTGAGGTCAGACCGTCAACTATATTGACATCCACGTACAGGTCCTCATAGCCGAAGGCCACTACCTGCAGTACGTCCGGACCCGGAGCTGCCTGCGATATGGTGAATGTACCTTCTGCATCAGTCATCACGAAAATACCCTGGTCTCGCAGCAGCAGGTTAGCGTCAGCTACAGGACGTCCTGTCGAGGCATCGACTACCGTGCCCTTCAAGCCTGTGGCTGCGAACGCCGAGGCACATAGCGCCGTTGTCAGAATTAAGGTCAGTTGTCTTATCATTTCAGTGGTTTTAGATCGTATTATGATAATATAGGTCAGTCATTCACTTGACCACCTCTTTCTTCAGAAATATCTCTGTAGGGAAGTGGTCGGAATAGCCGTTGGTCCACACGCCGCCTGAGAAGGTACGTAACGGATAACCTTTGTACTGACCGTCATGCTGTTTAAGAAATTCTTTATTGAGCACTTCTGCACCTACATATTCGAGTCCTCCGGCTCCGGTGAGCAGATTGTAGTTAATTATAATCTGGTCGAAAAGGTCCCATGCACCACGATATATGTATGAACCTATACCGTTATCGAGTTTTTCCCAGAAGGGGTTGAAGAAACCGCCAGGTTCGACATCAGAAGCTTTTTTGCGGGCCCCGAGAGTCTCGGCGCAACTGCGGTTAGACGGGTCGTCGTTAAGGTCGCCCATTATTATTATACCCATTTTGGGGTCTATCTGCATCAGACTGTCGGCTATATGAGCACTTAGCGAAGCGGCCGCCTCACGCAGCCAGCTGCTCTCTTCAGAGCCGCCGCGACGTGAAGGCCAGTGATTGACTATAATTCCCACACGGCAGCCTCCTAACAGACCTACAACGCACATCTGATCACGTGTACGGAAGTTCGGCAGTTCAGGTACGACAAGTGTATGATTAGTCACATTGATAGGTTTGAACATACGCGGGTTATAAAGCAGTCCCACGTCCACGCCACGCAAATCGGGAGAGTCATGGTGTATGACCTTAAGACCCATATCACGTATATTATCCGAGGCTACAAGGTCAAGCAGAACGCTCTCATTCTCTATCTCGCTTACTCCTATCACAGCCGGTCCCATCGGTGTGGTACGTGTCTTCATCTGCGAGATAGCGTATGACAGATTCTTGAGTTTCGAACGGTATTTGGCTCCATCCCAGCGATGACTGCCTTCAGGTGAGAACTCAAGGTCATACTTGCCGTTATTGTTTATAGTATCGAAGAGGTTTTCAAGATTATAGAAGGCCACTCCGAAGTTCATGTATTGCTTTTTACCCTCTGTCTGTTCTCCGACTGATGTCAGAGCTGATGCCGTCACCAGTACGGCAGCTGTAAGGGCACGTAGAGTCTTCTTTAACATTATGGTATCAGGTTAGCAGGTGCTTCCGTTAATGCTTCGGAAGCCCATATTAAGTATATAATCAGAAATACTTTACCTCTTCGCCCGTCATGGAGCTCAGAAGACTGTTGGCAAGGCTGGACGCTCCTATACGGAACAGGTCGTGGTTAAGCCATTCGTCACCTAACACAGCTTTGACAACAGCATAGTAACCCAGCGCGTCCTGTGTGGTACGTATGCCGCCGGAAGCTTTGAAGCCTACCTTACGTCCTGTGGTCTGATAGTATTCCCTTATGCACTGACACATAACCCATGCAGCTTCGAGCGATGCACCGGGATACATTTTACCTGTCGAGGTCTTAAGGAAGTCAGCTTCGCTGTAAAGAGATAGCACCGAAGCACGTTTGATATTCTCAGCTGTACGCAATGCACCGGTTTCAAGTATGACTTTCAGTTTAGCGTCACGGGCAGTGTGTTTAAGTTCGATTATTTCGTCGGTAAGATCCTCGAAGTTCTCATCGAAGTACATGCCTAACGGGAAAACTATATCCACTTCATCCGCACCTGAAGCCACAGCCATAGCTACATCAGCCACCTTCACGGCTGTAAAGGTCTGGCTCGATGGGAAGCAGCCCGCTACAACAGCTATATCCACACCGGGTACATCGAGAGTTGTCTTTACTACTTCGGCAAAGTTGCTGTACACACAGATAGCTGCCACATTCTTATATTGCGGATAGTCGTTGTCAAAGTCGTTGACACGTTCTGTAAATTTAGCTACACTGTTTTGGCTGTCCTCGCTGCTGAGCGTGGTAAGATCGATTGAGCTGAAAAGAAACTGATATACTTCCGGAGTCTCATATTCGGGAACTTTCTCAAGTATTTTCTCAACCTCGGCTTTTACAGCCTCATCGTCACTGAGTACCTTGCTTGCTGCAAGTGCTTGCTGGTATCTGTCCATGGTATGATGTGAGTTTATCGTGAATTTGATTTTGATTAACAAAGGTATTGATTGATTTTCAATTTTTCAAATTTTGTATGATTTATTTTTCCTCTGTCTAACAGATTAAGGCTATTTTTCTGTCTCTGGTTTATTACGTCGGGGAGCTATCCGCTCCGGATTACGGGCAAGAAAAGCTGCCCATGACGATGCTCCTTTTTCAAGCTTCGGTTTGCAGCTTTCGTAGTAATGGGTAAGGGCAGCCGCCAAGGCATCAGTGGCATCAAGAAAGTCCGGCATATCGCTGTCGGCCATCTTCAGTATGTGTTTAAGCATACAGGCCACTTGCTCTTTAGAAGCGGCTCCGTTACCTGTGACTGCCTGTTTTATAGCCAACGGCGCATATTCGGTTATGGGTATGTCACGACAGAGCACAGCTGCCATAGCCACACCCTGTGCACGTCCTAATTTCAGCATTGACTGTACGTTCTTACCATAGAACGGAGCTTCGATAGCTAACTCGTCAGGCAGATACTCATCTGTAAGCTGGCTCACGCGCTCGAAGATACGGTGCAGACGTTTATAATGACTTTCGAATTTGCTGAGTTTTATCACGCCGCACACCACCATCTCCGGAGTTTTTCCCTTTATTCCCAATATAGCGTAACCCATTATATTGGTACCGGGGTCAATACCCATTATGATACGCTCGTATTTCTTTATTCTCTCGTCCATCTTTGTGGTTATACAGTAAATCAGAGGGGTAGTCGCTCTGATATAGTAGGGAAGGCTATAGCCTCCGAGCCGAAAGTACGGCCATATTCCATCAGCAATCCTTGGAGCTTGCTATCACTCCATTCATGGGCATCTTTCAGATTGTCGAATGTAACCTGAAGCATTATATTACGCGCCTGTTCGGTGAAACTGTCGTCTCCCGGTACTTCTATCAATGTTGTCAGTGTAGTGTCTATGGCTTTGGTACCGGATACTGTGACAGCCGGTATGGCTGTAGTACGCAGCCATGACAACAGTGTTTCATAGCGTGCGGGGTCGATAATGAAACTTATATTGTATATTATCATAACAAAAAAAATAAAAACGGCATGCTTATCACTAAACACGCCGCCAAAACAAAATTATGAAAAACATTCAACGTTAATGTTGCTACCACAACATTACTTGAGCCTCTTGTCGGATTCGAACCAACGACCCCGAGATTACAAATCACGTGC
>CAMWVA010000140.1 GCA_947177575.1 uncultured Porphyromonadaceae bacterium
AAGTTATTTGTAGGTTATTGATAGAAAAGTAATAAGGTGAAATAAGAGGAAGTTTTATAGCAAAGTTTTGTGAAATATCTGTCAGTGTTGTATCTTTGCGAGGTGAGACATCTTATAGATAAATTTACAGTTATCCTTGGGATTATAGCTGTGATCGTACTCGGGACGGTATTATCAGGCTGTGTTTCTTCTTCAGAAGATGAAGGAGAAAAGAACAGTGTGTCTTATGTGAATAAGGATATACGTAATATTTCTCTCGGCAATAAAAACGAAACAGATTTTCTTAAGCAGCTTGAAGCTCTTACGACAGATTCACTTTTTCGTTTGGGTTCGAGATATGTAATTAATTCTCCGGTAATACCTGATTCTGCGCTTATGGTATTTATGGTTGCTGTCAACCGTGAGGATAAGGTTAGAGGCGATACTGCACAGATGGCAGCGATTACAAAATGTTATGTTAATACGGCCAACGTATATTCTACGGTATATCATAACCTTACACGTGCATATAGTAACCTTAGAAAAGCTGAAGAATTATGCTATCAATATGGTTTTGATGATTTGCTGGCCCCCGTATATATGAATATGGGAGTGACACTTTCATCGGAAAGTATATTATTAGGAAAATCTCTGCCCGGAGCTGACTCGGAAACAGCAGTTGATTATCTCAGGAAGGCTTATTCTGTAGCTGAAAAGACCGGAAATTATGAAATAATGGATTTCAGTATCTATAATATGGTAAGCGGTCCGGATATAAGAAGGAATGACTCGACATATCATTATATAGAACGTTATCTGAAAACCAGTGTGTCAGATACTGACCCGATGAAGGTATATCTTACTTCGGTGTGTCGCGGTCTTATAGCTTACGCTAATGGAGACTATTCAGAAGCACATGCTCAGTTTGCGCACCGTGATACAGCGAACCATAATGTGAAGTGGATTTTGCCGCGACTACGAGAACAGGCCATATATTTAGATGCTGTTACTTATGAAGCCGAAGGTAACACTGCAAAGGCAAGGGAATTACTGACAGAAATACTCGGTGAGGCAACGAAACGCGGTGACCTTGAGTCAGAGATGGCTTATAACAACAGTCTGTATCAGTTTGAACAGGAACATGGCAAACCGGAAATAGCTTCCGAGTATCTGTTGAATTTCTATCGTGTACGTGAACGCTTAGCATCGATGAGCGATGAGGTTTCGATATCGGAAATGCAGTTACAGGAAACTCTCGAACATTTCGAAAGCGAGCTTAACCGCACACGGAATCATGAGCGACAGATGAGATGGATAACTTGGACTGTCTGTATCATAGCAGTTTTTATTATCATTATTCTTCTTATTACCCTTTATTATTCTCGTAGACGCCGTCAATATATAATGGCTCTCTATGAAAAACATCTGAATACTAAACCCTACACTTCTGTTCATGTCACCGAGGAAAGAGAGCTGGAGGAAGAAATACATAAGAATTTACCGGAATCCACTCCTGATGATAGAGAGGATAAAGAGGAGAAAATAAGTCCGGAGCTTGTGAAAGCTATGGTCAATGTGATGGAAAACAGCCGTGAGATTTTTGATCCTGAATTCCAAATGGCACGTCTCTGTGCAATGTTAGGTTCTAACACGACATACGTGTCACGTGCTGTAAATTCATATTATGGAAAACCCTTTAAGAATGTACTTGCCGAACGTCGTATAGCAGAAGCCTGCCGCCGACTCGATAATCCTGTGGATAATGCTTCGCTTACTATCGAGGCGATATGTTTGGAAGTAGGCTTCAAAAGCCGCTCAGCTTTTTCTGTAGCCTTTAAAAACGTCACAGGACTTACCCCGACTGAATACCGTAAGGCTGCCCAGAAATATATGCCTCCGAAATAAATTAAGAAAATACTGTGCTGTAACATATATTTGGTTCTGTTTTAAAGAAACAGAACCACTGAAAGCTAATAATCAGTGATTTATTGTAAGAGTGTACGTAAATTTGCCCTCGGAATGACGAAAAGCATCATCTTCATTCAAGGTAAAAAAATACACTTTATCAGCCACACAATAAATCTAACTGATATGAAAACATCTCTACCTATTCTGGCTATGGTATTTGCCACTGCCGCTACACTGCCTGCTGTTGCTCAGGAAACAGTAAGAACTGAACCACACGTTGGCTCGACATTGTATAAAGCCTCCAGAGCACAGGCTCCGGCTGACTGGAAATTCCAGTTTGATGCTTCTGATATTGTTACCGCTACTCCTGAGGGAGAAAAGAAAATGGTATCCAAAGCAGCCAATTATTATGCTATGTCAATGTTCGGTATTACCGAAGGTTCTTCAAAAGGAATGCCCTGTACCATAGTCGAAGGTGAGGACGGCTCATACTGGATATATGATCCGTTTTCTATGATTGACACCAAATCATGGCTTAAGGCTCAGATTTCCGGTGATAAAATGACTATATCCCTCCCACAGGCTGTGTATTCGGATACAGATAGTGACGGTAGTCAGTATGTCTATGTGGCTCAGCTGTGTCATTATGAGCTTGAGGATGCTGAAACTCAGGAAGGACTCTATTATGCAGAGCCGGGAGAGACTGAAATCGTCTTTAACAGAGAGGGTGAATCGTGGGTAATGCAGACCCGTGAAATGAATGATCATCCTATGATTATGGGTCTGGTAGCAGCCGACGATGGTGCATGGTGCGCATACAGTGACTGGAATATGGTTTTCTCACCGTTTTCACAGACTCTGGTTACTCCTCCTGCTTCTATGCAGAGCGAAGTATGGACATTGTCGGCAAAACTTGAAGACAAAGATTATGCCGGCGCCAAGCTTGTCAATGTCGGTTTTGACAACGATGATGTCTACATGAGTGGTTTCTCATCACTATTTCCCGAAGCATGGATTAAAGGTACTCTGTCTGACGGTAAGGTAACATTCCCTTCACACCAATATATAGGTGCCGATGAAATGGCTAATGCTTTCGGCTATTTCTATGGTGGTGTACAGGAGGAAGCCTATCTTGAGGAATGGGATCTGACTTATATGCAGACTGTTCTGACCGATGATCTGACATTTGATTATAATGCTGACGCCAGAACTTTAGAAAGTGAAGGCACTTTTGTTGTAAACCGTGGTGATGAGAGTCTTTATATAATAGACACATATGATGCTCCCTGTATGCGTGTGCAGGGTACTGTGACAGATTTCGTTCCTCAGAATCCGGTAGTAGGTTTTTATTCGGAACCTTCGGACTACAGAGGCAGTGTATACTTTACTTTCTCTAATATAAATGCTGTCGGACAGGTACTTGATTCAGATAAACTCTATTATAAAATCTATGTAGACGATGAGCCGTTCGTATTCTATTCCGATGAGTATGCAGGTGTCGCAGATGATACAGAGGAGATACCCTTCCTGTTTTCCAATTCGGATACTATAGGTTATTACGGCACTTTTGATGTAACTCACTTCATTTACTTTAATTTTACAGGATATGAGAGTCTTGCTCTTCAGACACTTTATCGCGATGGTGAAAATGTCTATCCTTCCGAATTAGTATATGTCGTTGGCCAAACTAATGTAGTCGAAAGTATAGACAACAGTGAAGTTACAGCCGAGGAATGGTATGATATGTCAGGCCGTCGTGTCAACAACCCGGAAGCCGGTGTTTACATCAAGCGTATCCTGTTCTCAGACGGTTCTGTAAAGTCTGTAAAAACTATTGTAAAATAAGTCAGATAACTGAACTTACTGAATAGGAATCATGAAAAGAGGTGTATTATTCTCAATTCTGGGTGCTCTTGCAGTAACAGCTTCCGCTGCTACAGTAGAGTTTACCTATATGCCTAACCCGGATATAGACTCCTATATGGGTTTCGGTTTCAATAAAAAGGACACTTATGACTGTGCCATACGCCTGACGGATCCGACTCTTATAGGTAGCCGAATCACTGGTATGAGAGTAAATATCCCGGTTCAGAACGATTGGATTACTGTTCCGACGGCATGGCTTTCGACCGAACTGAAACTTGTCAATAAGGTTAATTCTCCCGATATTACTTCGGTAGAGGCTACTGTTGCTGACCAGATGCTGTCAGCAGTGTTTCCCGAACCCTATACTCTTACTGAAGAAGGAGTCTATGTAGGATATTCATTCACGGTAGTGGAATTAGCCAATTACTCTACTCATCCGTTAGCTTATGTTGAAGGAACAGCGCCGGAGAGTTTCTTTGTCCATTCTTCACGTACACGTCTCAAATGGACCGACGAACATGCCGATACCGGTTATGTCTCTACTATGATAGTGACTCTGGAAACTGAAAGCGGAGCTACTGATGTGGCAATCGGTCTGCCGTCTGAATCTGTAATAGTTAAAGATGAAGAGGGACCGGTATCTGTGACTCTTGTGAATTACGGTACAGAAAATCTGAACGAGTTAGGTTATTCATGGAGTATAGGCTCAGTCAGCGACACAGGTATATTTACTCTTGCACAGCCGCTTGCTCCGGGTGAACGTACAGTCGCTGAGCTGCCTGTAGGCCCTACTTCTACTGTGGGTACTCAAACGCTGACAGTAACCGCTGAGACATTTAACGGCGCTCCGAACGGTGACTTACGTAAGACTGCGACAGGTACAATGGTTGTAATGCCTTTTATGCCTGTTACCCGTCCTCTGATAGAAGAGTATACAGGTCTTGGCTGCGGATGGTGTCCGAGAGGTTATATAGCTATGGAAGAGATGGCTGAGAAATACGGTGCGGACTTTGTCGGATTGGCTTATCACAGTGAGGCTTATGAGACAGGCTGTATGGTGGTTATGCCTGATGCGGATTTCCCGGTCAGTGTTTCCGGGTATCCATACGGCACAGTCAACCGTACTATGGGTATGGACCCTTCAGAGATGCCTTCTGTATGGGGTAGGGCCGCAGCTGTTGTGTCACCGGCTGATATAGATGTCAGCATAGACTGGACTGACGATAGCAGAACAGCGCTTCGCGCCTCAGCTGTACTTAATTTCGCACGTGAATATTCAGATGCTGATATGAGTATGGCTATAGCTATTGCAGCCGACGGACTCCGTAATGATAGCTGGGGTCAGAGTAACTACTATTCCGGTATGGAACAGGGTGAGAGTGATTCACCGCTCTGGGAAATATTCCTTAACGGCAGCCGTCGTATCAAGGACCTGACATTTAACTTTGTGGTTGTATCCTTTAAGGATACTAAGGGCGTACCCGGCACTGTTCCTTCTGTCATTACTTTTGATACTGCTCCGGAATACGACATTGAGTTAGCTCTTAATGATATTGTAAATGATAAAGGAGAGCACTTCCTGTCACCTGATGCAGAACTTTATGCTGTAGGTATGCTGATTGACAACAAAACCGGTGCGGTACTTAACAGTAATAAATCCGGTTATCTGCCGCTCGGTACAAGTTCTGTAAAGGCAGTGAAGCCTTCTTCGGAAGTAATATCCACTGACTGGACTACTCTGTCCGGTTGTCGTGTGGCAGCTCCTTCTTCCGGTATTTTTATTAAGACCGAATATATGAGTGACGGTAGTGTGCGTCATACTAAAGTAGTATGTCGTAATTGAGATATAAATTAAGTGATAAGGTTTTCAGGACTCTTCAATACGAAGGGTCCTGAAAACTTATATGCCTGTACTTGGTGAAGTATCGATTTAAATGCTTACTTTTGCGGCATGAAGCTTCTGAAGTTAATGGCCTTTGCCTTGGTAATGATGTGCGCGGCCTGCACACGTAACGAATTCAATATGGATCTTGACCTTTCGGGAGTCGGTACCGCCGATTTTCAGGTAGTATATTATGCTTCCGACTCGCGTCAGGGTTTCTATGTAGAGACCAATATGGTAGCCCGTGAGGGTAAGGGTACGCTGCGTGGCATCACCCGTTATCCCACACTGGTCTATATCACTTCACGTCATATCCACGAACCGCTTGTGGTGTATGCCGAGCGCGGTGATAAAATAAGCCTTAAAGGTGATTCTCCTGATCAGTTGGGTTGGGAGGTATCGGGTAATAAAGTCAATGACGAATGGAGTGCGTGGCGTATGGCCAATGCCGCAGCATTGCGTTCCGGAAAACCGGACAGTATTAACGCGGCTGTGGCCCGGTTTGTACGCGAACAGCCTGAATCTAAGGTATCACTGTTACTGATGCTGACCACCTTTATACGCCGCTCTGATCCGCTGCTTTACCGTGAGCTTTGGAAAGACCTTGATAATGACTTACGACATTCCGCTCTTGTGCAATTAGCCGGACGTCCGGACCAGCGGGGAGCCACTCTTTCACAGGTAGCGCGTGTTGAGTCTATGGTACTGCGCGGCCGTGGTCGTCTTGATACGGTTATAACCTCCCGTGTCCCTGCTACGCTACTTTGTTTCTGGATGAATACCAGTTATAAGAGATCTGGCACACTAATGGATTCCATAAGAGCTTTGGCTACTGAATTTCCGGATTCGGCTTCACGTTCCATTGTGGATATATG
This sequence comes from uncultured Porphyromonadaceae bacterium, assembly GCA_947177575.1. Taxonomy (GTDB): domain Bacteria; phylum Bacteroidota; class Bacteroidia; order Bacteroidales; family Muribaculaceae; genus Lepagella. The sequence goes on from CAMWVA010000140.1 coordinate 6,511, forward strand.
TATGAACAGTGATTCGGCAGCATGGATATCTGCTTTGCCTAAAGATTCGTTGAAAGGCGTGACGCGCAGTTGGATGCCGCTCGGTACGACTGACCCTGCGGCACTGACTATAGGAGTAGGCTATCTGCCGTGTCTTGTAGTGGTTGATAAGGGAGGGGATATAGTTTATCAAGGTGATTCAATATCGTTAGCTATGAAGACTTTCAGACAGCTTATGGAGTAGTCCTATTACCAGTTTCTTTTTTGTGTCATGCTTACTAAAGTATTTACCGCTTCCATACACGGCATCGAGGCAATGCCTGTAACCATAGAAACCGAATCGGGTAAGGGTTCCATGTTCACTATTGTGGGTATGGCTGATACAGCTGTTCGAGAAAGTCAGATGCGTATGGTATCGGCTGTCAATAACAGCGGAGTGAGTTTTCCTCATCGTCGTATTCTTATCAATCTCGCACCGGCCGATATTAAAAAGGAAGGTGCCTGTTTTGATCTTCCGATGACAGTCGGAGTGCTGACTTCCAATGGAGTTATTGAGGTACCGGCTCTTAACGAATATATGATAGCCGGCGAACTGTCGCTTGACGGTTCGGTTCTTCCTATACGCGGTGCACTCCCTATGGCGGTGAAAGCACGCGAGATGGGCTTTAAGCGACTTATTGTACCTTACGAAAATGTGACCGAAGCTGCTGTAGTAAACCGCTTAGAAGTATTCGGAGTGAGAACTCTGACGGAAGCTTTAGGGGTACTTACCGGTGTTTCTGACCTCCGGCCCACTGTTATTGATACACGTAGTATGTTTGCAGCGCAGGCAGGACTTTTCGACAACGATTTTTCCGAGGTGCGCGGTCAGGAGACTGTTAAGCGGGCTTTTGAGGTAGCATGTGCCGGCGGCCACAACATACTTCTTATCGGCCCTCCCGGTGCCGGTAAATCAATGATGGCTAAACGTCTGCCTACTATTCTTCCGCCGCTGACACTTACTGAAGCCCTGGAAACTACAAAAATACACTCTGTAGCCGGTAAGTTGCCCAAGGGGTCGATGTTAATGACACGGCGTCCTTTCCGTACGCCGCATCACACAGTATCGCCGGTAGCCCTTGTTGGCGGCGGTGCTAATCCTATGCCGGGTGAGATTTCTTTAGCGCATAACGGTGTTCTCTTTTTAGATGAGCTGCCGGAATTCCCACGGCAGGTTTTGGAAGTGCTCAGACAGCCTATCGAAGACAGGGTTATAACTGTATCGCGAGCTAAGTATACGGTTGATTATCCGGCGTCATTCATGCTTGTGGCGAGTATGAATCCGTGTCCTTGCGGTTATCACGGTCATCCCACACGGCAGTGTACTTGTCAAGCGGGACAAGTAAACCGCTACATGGGACGCATATCCGGTCCGCTGCTTGACCGTATCGATATTCAGGTAGATATACAGCCTGTCGGTTTTGATGATATGGCAGCTACGGTATCAGGAGAATCGAGTGCCGATATACGTAAGCGTGTATTAGCTGCGCGTGCTATACAGCAGCAACGTTTTAGCCATGAACCGGGTGTGCACTGCAATGCCCAGATGGGATCGCGTCTGCTGCGACGCTATGCTTGGCCCGAGCAGGCTGGTCTTGACAAACTGAAGGAACGCATGACAAAGCTCAACATGTCAGCCCGAGCCTTCGACCGCATTCTCCGCGTAGCCCGCACCATCGCCGACCTCGAAGGCTCCGAGCAAGTCAGCAGCCTCCACATCGCTGAAGCCATCGGCTACCGCTCCCTCGACCGCAGCAACTACACCCAGCCCTT
>CAMWVA010000141.1 GCA_947177575.1 uncultured Porphyromonadaceae bacterium
GTCTGTTACCATGCCTGAGGGGTCAATGATGAAAGTGGTGCGGACAATGCCCATGTATTCGCGGCCGGCTAATTTCTTTTGCTGCCATACGCCGAAGAGTTCGCAGAGCTTGCCGTTAGTGTCAGCAATCAGGGGGAAAGGAAGTGAATTTTTAGTGGCGAAACGTTGATGACTTGCAGCGGAATCCCGGCTGACGCCTATAATCTGATAGCCCATGTCTTCAAATTGCGGATAGGCATCACGTAAGGAACAGGCTTCAGCTGTACAGCCGGGGGTGCTGTCTTTCGGATAGAAATAGAGTATAATATTTTTGCCGGGATAATCGGAACGGCGTACTTCGTGACCTTCTGCATCGAGTCCGAGCAGATCGGGTATTTGAGTGTCGATGGTGATTGACATAATATATGGGATTTTAGTTTTGGAAATTCAGATTTGAACAGATGGAACAGATCCGGACCGGAGCTGTTCTAATATTCTTAACGCTTCGGGGCGCCCTGCGTTCACCTTGTCGGGATAATGTGCATCGCTATTTATCACAATAGGGCTGCCACTATGTAGCAAAGCAGACCACCATTGTATGGCCGGAAAGAAGCGTTGGGTGTCATTATAAGATTTGGTATTGATTTCGACAATAAGACCGGCTGAGGCAGCGTGGTTTATAACATCTTCGATAAGAGCGTTGTACCAGCCGGTGTGTTCTATATTAGAATCAGCTTTGGCGGCATTAGCAGCTATTTTATCAAAATGACCAAGTATATCGAAGCCTCCACGTTCTATCATTGTAAGAACTTGTTCAAAATATTTTTCTACCACGTAACGGAGATCGTCATTGTAGACATCGTGGAGGTTTCGGGCAAAGCGTTCGAAGCGACCGTCGCAGTCGACAGGAATTCCGTCACGTGTCGGCACAAAATGTACTGACCCGATACTATAGTCGAGGGGTAACTGCTGAAAATAATCTATATGTGGTCCCCAGTCAGGACTTAGAAAATCTATTTCCATACCGGTCAGTACCTGCATACGGCCTTCATAGAAGTCTGTAATGCGGCGAGCTTCGTCAAGGTACACAGGGACATCATGACGTGACATATTGCAGGGAGATTCGACTGATATAGGTGAATGGGGAGAGAAACCATAGAGCTCCATGCCAGCTTCAGCCGCGGCTTCTGCCATAAGCTGCATTGAGGCACGGCCATCGCAGAATTGTGTATGCGAATGTAGATTGTAGAGATTGGAATCGGGAAGAACCATATTGCTGTAATAATGTAATGCTGTTGGGAAATAAACGAAAGGTACTGTAAAAAAGTTGAAGCAGCCTCCGACGAAAGGGAGACTGCTTCATATAAGTCGGTAAATACCGGTCAAGCTGAAACTGCCGATTGAACCGAAGTCGAAGGTATACCTCGGCGCCAGCGTTCGAAAGCAGCGTAGAAGGCAAAAGCTAATCCACATCCTGTAGCTACGGCTATTGTATAGGTAATGCCGTAGCCGAGTGAAGGTATGAGTATGGCACCTATACCTTCCGGAGCAAAGACTATATATGTAGTTGTGACAGCGGTCATGAACATAGCCGGTAAAAGGGTAATGAAATAAAGACGATGTTCACGTGCCAGATAGACAGTAAGTGTCCAAAGTGTAAAGACAGCAAGCACCTGGTTGCACCATGCGAAGTAACGCCAAAGGGCATCATAAGGAATCATCATAATCACGGCACACAGTGCAAAAATCGGTATTGAGACAGCAAGACGGCGTCCGATACTCTTCTGAGGTATGTGAAGAAAATCGGAGGCTATCAGTCGTGCCGAGCGCAAAGCAGTATCGCCGGAAGTGATAGGAGCTGCTATGACACCGAGGATTGCCAGTATGCCGCCGGCTGTCCCGAGCCAGGACTTAGAGATGTTATTTACCAACACCGCAGGTGAGCCACCGCCGAGTGTCTCGCTGAGTTGTGTGTAACCTCCGGTAAAGGTGATTGCAGCGGCAGCCCAGATGAGAGCCACAATACCCTCGGTAGCCATAGCGCCGTAGAATATAGGGCGTGCGTGACGTTCGTTGCGCAGACAGCGTGCCATCATAGGCGACTGTGTGGCGTGGAAACCCGATATAGCACCGCAGGCTATAGATACAAACATCATCGGGAAGATGGGAGTAGCTTCGGGATTGGCTGTGTGGTTATGAAAGTCTTGCCATATCTCAGGCATAGCGTTGCCGTGTACATACAGAGCACACAGTATGCCTATAGCCATGAAGAGAAGGGCGACTCCGAAGAGCGGATAGAGACGGCCGATGAGTTTGTCTACAGGCAGCAGAGTGGCGGCCATATAGTAGGCGAAAATAACCACAATCCAGAATGTTTTGTCAAGACTATCCGGTGTGAGCATCGCCAGAAGGTCGGCAGGATTATAGACAAACACTGCACCGACAAGTATAAGTAACATCAGTGAGAAGCCTCGCATCGTGTTGCGTATGCCGTTGCCGAGCTGCTGGCCGACAAGTTCAGGCAGTGAAGCGCCTCCGTTACGTAACGAGAGCATACCCGACAGATAATCGTGTACAGCACCGGCGAATATAGTTCCGAATACTATCCACAGAAAAGCAGCCGGACCGAACATAACACCCATTATGGCGCCGAATATAGGGCCGAGGCCCGCAATGTTAAGGAACTGGATAAGAAATATCTTCCAGCTTGGCAGAGGCACATAGTCCACACCATCTGCCATTGTCATGACCGGCGTCTTACGTGCCGGGTCAGCACCGAATACCCTTTCTACAAAAATGCTATATGTAAAATAGCCGACTATCAGGATAATCAGTGCAATAGTGAATGAGAGCATTGGTTATGATGTTTGGAGTTAGGATTATGATAAAACTTAGAGTATGTCAGTCACGATTGAGCTCGAGACGATATATATCGCTGCGGAGACGTCGGAGAGCAGAGCGTGATTCGGCTGTAGAGGCTTCGAGCCGGCGTATTTCAGCAGCTTGAGAGTCGCTTGGATGTGAGGCATAGCGACGACGTGCTTCGGCGAGACTTTCACACTCCTTATTATACGCTTTACTGCGTTCCAGATATTTACGCATTGTGTCAGCTGCCTGTTTGTTGCGGAAATCAGAGAAAGTGGTATATTCACGATTCCGAGGCATGGGCAGATGAAAATCGGCTTTTTCAAGAGGAGAAGCGCCTGCTGTGTCTATATCCGGCATACGCAGGTCTGCACCTTCGGGCTGAGTAGCTGCTATAGAGGCTATACGCGCACGGTCGGTAATATCATCGTCATCAGGACTAAGATTGTGGCGCAGTTCATTAAGACGATAGACATAGACTGTAAGTTTGTTGTCAAGACGATTGCGGTCTGTGACCCACCAGCCTATGCCGTTCTCTTCGTCAATAGCCATCAGGTAGTCATCAAAGGGAGAATTATACGGGAAGCCAAGATTCTGAGGCTGCATAAATTCACCTGTCGAAGCATCACGACTGGCTACAAAGATGTCGTAGCCTCCTATTGAGCCATCGCCATCTGAGGCAAAGTAAAGTGTTGTGCCGTCAGGCATCATGAAAGGATAATCGGTATGACCTGACCCGTTAAGCTCAACAGGGAGGTACTGAGGTTTATCCCATGAGCCGTCGGTAAGTCGGTAAGACTCAATCAGACGAGAGTAGCCTTCATCATCAGGCTGTGCCCACATCATGAAATCGCCGGACTCGCTAACGAAAGCCATTGATGCCTGACTGCGTGCATCGTCAAACGGAATAGCATCAGACTCTATAAGAGAGCCGGCCGAAGCCGGTAATCTGAATGTTCTGAGGAGATTTTCATCACTGACAGCTATGCTGTCAAGTATAACAATGTCTTCAACACGCTCAAGGAAACCTTCAGCAGTGGTAAGTTGAGATTGGAATGCGTCAGGGTCTATATCCTGATTGGCTATACCCGGCGAACCGGCTTTACGGTAGGCAGCATAATGAGAGGTGGCTTTGTCGAAGTCGTAATTCAGAAAGGCTATACGTCCGAGTAGCAGCGAGGCTTCAGGTAATCCTTTTCGCCGAGCTTCCTCGAGCCATGGAACGGCAGCTGTATAGTCACCATCTAAGAACAGACACTCGCCCATAAGCATCGCTACTTTCGGACCGGCACCTTTGGCATTGGGTTCAAGCAGACTGAGAGCTGAACGGTAGTCACCGCTGTCGATAAGGTTACGCGCCTCATCAGCTATGTCTGCGTGTGCTGTCAGGATAGATGTCAGCACGGTAGCAGATACAAGTAAATTGCGGGAAAATATAAATCTGATATAATTCATGATTGAATCAACGTCGGAGAATGCCGTGTATATAACGTTTGCGGCACGTGTACAATTGTCGCAAAGTTACCAAAAAATAGGCTACATTTCAAATGAAAACAAGAGTAGAAGCCATTATTTTATAAATTTTAATAGATAGTAGCTATATAAGGCCATGAAGATATAGATAATTTTATTAACTTTGCGGTTATTAAACCGCGAAATTGAGAAAACCCCTATAAACACTATAATAAAGTATGAGCTTAAATATCATTGTACTGGCCAAGCAAGTACCTGATACCCGCAACGTGGGGAAAGACGCCATGAAAGCCGACGGTACGGTAAACCGTGCAGCGCTTCCGGCCATATTTAACCCCGAAGACCTTAATGCGCTTGAGCAGGCACTCAAGCTGAAGGATATGTATCCCGGTTCGAAGGTGACGGTACTCACCATGGGTCCGGCCCGAGCAGCCGAGATAATACGCGAGGGTCTGTACCGTGGTGCCGACGGAGGCGTAGTGCTGTCAGACCGTGCGTTTGCCGGCAGTGACACTCTTGCCACCTCGTATGCTCTGAGCGCTGCTGTGCGCAAGTTAGGTGATTATGATATCATTATCGGCGGCCGTCAGGCTATAGACGGTGATACAGCCCAGGTAGGTCCGCAGGTAGCTGAGAAGCTTGGTCTGCCTCAGGTGACATACGCAGAAGAAATCATCAGCGCCGAAGATGGCAAAGTGACAGTTAAACGTCGTATCGAGAGCGGTGTGGAGACAGTTAAAGCTCCGTATCCTGTGGTAATAACTGTTAACGGTTCGGCCGATGCCTGCCGTCCGCGTAATGCCAAGTCTCTGATGAAGTACAAATATGCAGCTGTACCTTCTGAAATAGCTAATGATGAGGCCCGTAAGGAATTTGCTGAAAAGAGACCTTATCTGAATATAGGTGAGTGGAATGCTGCCACTGTCGAGGCTGATCTTGAACAGTGCGGACTGGCCGGTTCGCCTACAAAGGTGAAACAGATAGAAAATGTTGTATTCACAGCAAAGGATGCCCGTCGTATAGAGAATAACGACGCTGAGCTTGAAGGCTTTATTAAAGAGCTTATCGCTAATCACACTATCGGCTGATGCCGTTATCTTCAACCCTACAAAACAACCTGAGAAATGTCAGATAAGAATAATCTTATTGTCTATTGCGAATATGAAGACGGCAAAGTGGCCGATGTGAGCCTTGAGCTCCTGACCAAAGGCCGTCAGCTGGCCGACAAACTCGGCATCAAGCTTGAGGCTGTAGTGGCCGGCGACAAGCTTGAAGGTATCGAGCAACAGCTATTCCCATACGGAGTCGATACAGTCTACAAACTTGAGGATAAGCGTATGGCGCCTTACACATCGCTGCCTCACAGCTCGCTGCTTATCAATCTCTTTAAAGAGATTGAACCACGCATTGCCTTTATGGGTGCAACCTCAATAGGCCGTGACCTCGGTCCACGTGTCAGCTCGGCACTGCATAGTGGTCTTACAGCCGACTGTACCAGCCTTGAGATAGGTGATTACAAAGATCCCAAGACCGGTAAGGAATATCAAGATCTCCTCTATCAGATACGCCCGGCATTCGGCGGTAATATCGTAGCAACTATTGTCAATCCCGATTGTCGTCCTCAGATGGCTACTGTTCGCGAGGGTGTCATGAAGAAAGAAATAAAGGACCCTGACTATAAGGGCGAGGTAGTAGAGCTCGATATTGATAAGTATGTGAAGCCGGAGGATTTCGTAGTTGAAATCATAGACCGCCATGTAGAGAAATCAAAAGTCAATCTTAAGGGCAGTCCTATAATAGTAGCCGGCGGTTACGGTATGGGTAGTAAGGAGAATTTTGACCTTCTTTATAATTTAGCTGATACTCTGGGAGCTGAGGTAGGCGCAAGCCGAGCCGCTGTCGATGCCGGCTGGGTGGATCATGACCGTCAGATAGGTCAGACAGGTGTGACAGTACGTCCGAAACTCTACATAGCCTGTGGTATTTCTGGACAAATACAGCATATAGCCGGTATGCAGGATTCGTCGATTATTATAGCTATTAATAACGATCCTAACGCTCCTATTAACACTATCGCCGACTACGTGATAACCGGTAATGTAGAAGATGTAGTGCCCAAGCTCATCAAGTACTATAAAAAGAATTCGAAGTAACAACAATGGCAAATTTCTATACAGACAACGAAGCGCTCAAACATTACCTCAGTCATCCGCTGATGGAGAAGATTGTCGCGCTTAAGGAGAGAAACTACGCTGATGCGGATAAATATGACTATGCGCCTCAGAATTATGAAGATGCTGTCGATAGCTATGATAAAGTGCTTGAGATAGTAGGTGAAATCTGTGGTGATGTCGTAGCTGAGAACGCCGAAGATGTGGACCATCAGGGTCCTCATGTCGAAAATAACCGTGTGGTATATGCCGATGGTACGAAGCGTAACCTTGATGCCTGTCGTAAGGCCGGTCTTATGGGTATGGCCATGCCGCGTCGTTTGGGCGGTCTGAACTTCCCTATCACTCCTTATATAATGGCAGCCGACATAGTTAGTCGCGCTGACGCCGGTTTTGAAAATCTATGGGGTCTGCAAGACTGTGCCGAAACTATCTATGAATTTGCTTCTGACGAGCAGAAAGAGAAATATATACCACGTGTGTGTGCAGGTGAGACGATGTCGATGGACCTCACTGAGCCTGATGCCGGTTCGGACCTTCAGAGCGTTATGCTGAAAGCTACACAGAAGGAGGACGGTTCGTGGGTACTCAACGGTGTGAAGCGCTTTATTACTAACGGTGACTCAGATATACATCTCGTGCTTGCACGTTCGGAAGACGGTAGCAAAGATGGCCGTGGCCTGTCAATGTTTATCTATGACAAGCGTAACGGTGGTGTCAATGTGCGTCGTATCGAGAACAAGATGGGTATTAAGGGCAGTCCGACATGCGAACTTGTATATAAAGATGCTCCTGTAGAACTGGTAGGCAGCCGTCGTATGGGTCTTATAAAGTATGTGATGGCTCTGATGAACGGTGCCCGTTTGGGTATCGCCGCGCAGTCGGTTGGCCTTAGTGAAGCGGCTTACCGTGAGGCTTTAGCATACGCTAAGGATCGTCTTCAGTTCGGCAAACCTATCATTGAGTTTGCTCCTGTGGCCGAGATGCTTTCGATTATGAAAGCTAAGACCGATGCTTCGCGTGCTCTGCTGTATGCCTGTGCCCGTTTTGTGGATATGTATAAAGTTTATGATGACATTGCCAAAGAACGTGCGCTGACTCTTGACGAGAAGAAAGAAGCCAAACAGTACAGCCGTCTGGCTGATGCCTTTACTCCGTTGGCTAAGGGACTCAGTTCAGAGTTCTGTAATCAGAATACTTATGATTGTATTCAGATACATGGCGGTTCGGGCTTCATGAAGGATTATACCTGTGAGCGTCTGTATCGTGATGCACGTATTACATCTATATATGAAGGTACCACTCAGCTGCAGGTTGTAGCAGCTATACGTCACGTCACCACAGGTACTTATCTGAACTGGATAAAAGAAGCCGAACAGCAGGAAGTATGTGCTGAGGACGAAGCTGTTAAAAGTATACTGGTGTTTATGACACAGCAGTATGCCAATGCGGTAGAGATGGTAACCGGTGTGAAAGATAGCAATTTCCAGGATTTTATGGCACGTCGTCTTGTGGAGATGGCCGGTCATATTATTATGGGTTATCTGTTGCTTGAGGATACGCAGCGTAATGGTGATTTCCGTCGTTCGCTTCATGTATATGTGAAGTATGCACAGGCTGAGGTGGCTAAACATGCTGATTTTATCGGTAATTTCCGTCCGGAGCAGATTGAGAATTATCTTTATAAAGAGGATTAAGATATAAGATGTGAGGAGTAATTATACTTCCTCCGTGTCTGAATAAAAGCGGCCGGGTCTCTGTGCAGAGACC
>CAMWVA010000142.1 GCA_947177575.1 uncultured Porphyromonadaceae bacterium
GTTATATCTCTTTATATCTAAGAAATCGGACCGTATAGACAAAATTTATCCGCCGTCACAAAGTAACGGCGGATAAATTCAATTCATGTTATTTTTCAATGATAATATTCGTAAGAATAAATACGATTAGCGTACAGCCACCTTGCAGGTCTTACCGTTGAGAGTCACGATATAGACACCGGCAGGAAGTCGAAGAGAATTCCCCTTTACACCGTTAGTCACACAGCGGCCGTCGATGGTGTAAACATTAGCCTTGGAAGCATTAACACGGAAGTTGAGTGCGCCCTTGGTGCCATAAACAAATACCTCCTCCTTAGAAACGGAAAGCTTGTTAACACTTGTAAGCTCAGCAACATTGACAGAGCAGGCATTCTCAATAGCACCGTTATTCTTGTTGATAACCATAGCTATCACACGTGCATTTTTCGGGTCAGTTACATCGTCAAGTGTGATCTCAGTTTCATAAGTATACTTCTGACCCTGTTCAATTGATGCAGGAAGACTACCTTCTATACCCATTGGCTTCGAGCAGTTGCGGGCAACATCATTAAATGTCAGCAGTACGATAGGATCCATATTCTGGAAACCATAACAATCGTATCCGGCTCCTGAACAATAGTTCTGCTGTGGATAAGGACCGACACCGTTCTCAACAACAGTATAGCCTATCTGATAATTTGTATTTCCTTCGGTATCACCGAACTCTGTAACAGTTGAAAGTTTGATAACATTATCAGACTCACCAGCCTCTATAGTAGCTGAAATAGTAGCGTAAGCAGGAATGTTATGTATCCAGTTAAATTCATTTTCAAGTTCTTCCGGATCCGGATACACGTCGTTACCCATATCACGGTTTACGTATGCCGAGGGATAGCCACTTACATAAGTACCAAACTCTTCATAGGCCTGACCTTCTCCTGTAACACCCATCTGAGCGTCGTTATGGACAGCGATACCGATGAAGCCAAGATCAGAGTAATGCTCTGACATGTATTCCATACCGGCATAACCGTAGACACACCATCCGCACCATGTTCCGGTAGCCTCCTCAAAGACATTATTCTTTGGATAGCCATCTTCAATACAGAGCAGTGTGCCGCTCATCGGAGCTTCATGCTCGGCAAGTTTCTCTCCGTTGAGAGCCGAGATATAGAGTTCATAGGCTACATTATTTCCCTTGGTATCACATATAAACTCCATTGAGAGGACGTCACTGATAGCATTATACTCGAGTGGAGGATTGACTTCTACCGTACATGTCTGAGGAGCCATACCCTGAACTTCCAATGTATATTCAACCGAAGTTAAAAGATTAGCACCATCATTACGAATCATACTGAGTATATTGAACGGTTCGCCGGGAGCGGCATATTGCGGAGCCTGATAACCTACTGTAGTCGCCATGTTCACTGGAAGCATATCACCTGCAATACGGGCACGGATAGCGATATTACCAAACTCCTCAGCTACATCCTGCCATCTTGGATCACCATCGAAAACAAGATAGCCTTCATCATCCAAACCGGCGTAATTTGAATATATCCAGAATGAATATTCATTGACATCATAACTATAGTCGGTAAGTACAGCATAGATTTCTCCGTCATTCTCCGGAATATCTATAGTATAGCCGATTATCACGGGAGTTCCGGCTTTGAGTGTATAAGGCTCAGGTAATTCGATAGTGCTCCATCCAAAACCATCTTCGCCCAGCTCACCTTTTGCACTGACAAAAGGTTCGGCATCAAAACTTTCGGCAAGCCATACAGTAGCTTCGCGAATGGGGTTTTCATAGTTATAATAAGCATCAACAGTGCTGGCATCGACAGGATTGCCTACGGAGATTGAGCTAAGCACAGCACCTGCAAATTGGTTGGCTACTTCAGCGGGAAGTATAATAGCTCCCTTAAACTCACCGGGAGCCATCGGTAAAGCAGTCTGAATGCCTTCGCAATAGCCCCACTCCATTGAAAGCTCCTGATTGGAATTCTCACGTAGAAGGATATTAGAGTGCTGACTTTTAGCCTTATTCTCAACATACGAAGCAAGTGGATTACGGGCCTTGAGAGGATTAATCTGGCGACCGAGATGCGAGGTAGACGTTGAAAGCGCAAAAGCACTTGTAACGGCGGCAGCCGCAGTAAATGTAAGTAAAATTCTTCTCATTAAATAAGGGATTAAAGTAAATGAATCAACGCAAGCTTAATATCATTATGATATTTATTCAGCTTATTTTGAGTGCAAAGATAAACTAAATTTCTCTAGAATCAAAACATATTTTCTTAAATCCACAATATTATTTTATTTAACTTATAATAGACTCACTGCTATAGACTCCATAATCGGATTTTTATGATTAACTTTGCACATAAAGCTGACTACCGCGACTTACGTGCGGGCAACAAGTCTGCGAAACTATATATCAAGCTTATACATATCTCATGCGTATAGACATAATCACCGTGATGCCGGAGATGCTTGAGTCTCCGCTCAACTGTTCAATATTGAAACGCGCCCAGGATAAGGGACTTGTAGAGATACACGTACATAATCTGCGTGACTACACCACTAACAAACATCGCAAAGTAGACGACTACCCTTTCGGAGGCGAAGCAGGTATGGTAATGCAGATACAGCCTGTGGACGCCTGCATCTCGCATCTGAAGGCTGAACGTGATTATGACGAGGTAATATTCACCAGTCCGGACGGAGAGACACTGACCCAGCCAATGGCTAACCGTCTTTCAATGGCTCGTAACCTAATTATACTCTGCGGACACTATAAAGGAGTAGATTACCGCATACGTGAACATCTTGTCACTAAAGAGATTTCTATAGGAGATTACGTGCTTACAGGAGGCGAACTGCCGGCAGCTGTCATAGCCGATGCTGTCGTACGTCTGATACCCGGAGCGATAGGCGATGAACAGTCGGCTTTATCCGACTCATTTCAGGACAATCTGTTAGCTCCTCCGGTCTATACACGTCCTGCTGATTATAATGGCTGGCGCGTACCTGACATTCTGTTATCCGGACATGAAGCTAAGATAGCTGAATGGCGTTATGAACAGGCACTTGAACGCACACGTCGCCTGCGTCCCGATCTGCTTGAGGAGTGAAGCGGAAGTGTAATGATATTGTAAGCAGTGTTTTTCAGTTCTCACAAAAATGATATAACTTTGCACTCGCAAAAACTATCTTATTCATTTTTATGGGAGGATTTTTCGGGGTCGCGGCTAAGAAAGCATGCCGTACTGACCTATTCTATGGAGTTGATTACAACTCACATCTCGGCACACGCCGTGCAGGTATGGTGACATACGATGCCGACGAACACTGTTTCTGCCGCTCCATACACAGTCTGGAGAGCACGTATTTCCGCACCAAGTTCGAGAAAGAACTTGATAAATTCAAAGGCGACATAGGTATAGGTGTTATCAGCGACACCGACCCGCAGCCTATCGTCATACATTCACATTTAGGGAAGTATGCTATAGTCACTGTGGCCTACATCACTAACATCGACGAGCTGGTCACGGAGCTTCTGGACTCAGGTGTACATTTCGGAGAGTTGAGTCAGGGACGCACCAACCAGACCGAATTAGTAGCGCTGCTGATAAACCGGGGACGCGACTTCACCGAAGGTATACGCAATGTCTATGCCAAAATCAAGGGGTCATGCTCGATGCTGATACTCACTGAACACAGTATCATTGCCGCACGCGACAAACTCGGCCGCACTCCTATAGTACTCGGACAGAAAGAAGGAGCTATAGCCGCGACTTCCGAGACTACTGCTTTTCCGAACCTTGGCTACAAGATAATGCGTGATCTCGGACCGGGTGAGATAGTAGAATTTACTGCCGATGGTCTCAATGTGCTCAGCGAGCCACTTGAAGATATGCAGATATGCTCATTCCTGTGGGTATATTATGGTTTTCCTACTTCGTGCTATGAAGGACGTAATGTTGAAGAGACACGTTTCGCCTCAGGTAAGGCAATGGGAGAAACTGATACCACTGAGGTGGATTGTGCCTGTGGTATTCCGGATTCCGGTATAGGTATGGCTCTCGGTTACGCAGCAGGCCATAATGTGCCATATCAGCGCTGTATATCTAAGTACACTCCGACATGGCCCCGTAGCTTCACTCCGAGTGACCAGTCAATGCGTGACCTCGTAGCAAAGATGAAACTTGTGCCTAACCGTGCTATGTTGCAAGGTAAACGAGCATTATTCTGTGATGATTCGATAGTACGAGGCACACAGCTTAACGACAACGTATCAGAACTTTATGCCAACGGTGCTAAAGAAGTACACATGCGTATAGCATGTCCGCCACTTATATACGGATGTCGTTATCTTGGCTTTACCTCATCAAAGAGCGATATGGAATTGCTAACACGCCGCATCATTAAAGACCTCGAAGGAGACCCGGAGAAAAATCTGGAGCTTTATGCCAAGACCGGTTCGCCGCAGTATAATGCTCTTGTCGAGAAGATACGTGAGCGCTTCGGACTCACATCACTCCAGTTCAATCCTATCGAAACACTGGTAGAAAGTATCGGACTGCCTAAGTGTAAGCTTTGCACACACTGCTTTGACGGTTCATCACATTTCTAACATATACAGATAAATGATAATGCAGCGGGCTTACGGTTGAACCGTAAGCCCGCTGCAGTGTCATTTAGAATCTTAATTTACCGAAGGCGGTGTAAAAGGAGTCATGTGATAGCCAAGAGCATTAAGCTCGACTGCCATACCCATGATATAGAGCTGATGCAGCGCGGCCATGTAGCATCCGAAGGCCTCTTCTGAGCCACCTTGCAGATGCTCGCGCAACAGCATACTATTGACACGCGATGCACACTGTGCTACCATATCCGAGATCATCTCACCCTTCTCGCCGTCATAACCTAAAAGTTCTTTCACTACTGTATCATCGAGATTGTCATAACCGTTACGGTCACGTAGCTCGTCATATAGTTCAGCACCTGTACGGGGTCCGTATTTTTCCCAATCGGTATCCCAATAATAAGCTAAGGCCATACCGATAAACATCATCCAACCGAGTGAAACCACCGGATATTGCTGAAATTCACGTGCGCCGTCAGGCAGATAGGCACTACATACCTCTTGCCACTTTTCCTCAACATCGGGACATTCTGGCAAATGTTTGTCAATAGCCTCTTTACGTACTAAGAAATCATACAGATCATCATGGACCCGCTTCTCAAACTCTTTAACTATATAATTTTCCATATTGCTTTAATCTTAAATCGAGTTATCTGTACTGACTATCTAACGCCCGGACACGTGGTTACGTTCACAGTAGAAGGTGGTATATCAAAATTGATACACCACCTTCTTTTATAAGATTTTTAGTATGAATTTGTAACAAGTCAGTTTTCGGTAGCTGTGGAATCAGTCGATGAGGAGGGTAAAACAAAAGATACAGGCAGTACAAAATAGCTGCTCACAACTTTGCCGTTATTTTTACCCGGAGTCCAGTTGGGCATCTCGCTTACCACACGCAGTGCCTCTTTATCAAGAAGCGGAGAAATACCTCTTACAATTTCGGGTGAAGTTACTTTACCGTTTTTGTCAATTATAAACTTAACAATTACACGGCCCTGCTCACCGTTCTTCTCAGCTTCCTCGGGATACTGTATGTGTGTCTTCAAAAACTCCATCATGGCTTTCATTCCACCGGGATATTCAGCCATCTCACTTACCGCAGTGTAAACTTCTTCTTCGGCAGACGGAGTTTTTTTATTAACTTTGCTCTCTGCCGGGTTAGCAGCGACTGTAGAAGACTGAACAGAAACAGTAGCGAGCAACGGAGTAGCATTCACTCTCTGCAAGGCGGACGCCACAGCAGGAATCTGTGTCACAGCGGCGCCGAGCAGCATAGCCGGGATGAGCGCCACAGCGCCGAAACGACGCGAACGGGGTGATTGTTTTTTGTACATCATAGTTACACGTTTTTTAAGTTTACTATGTCTGAGGCTGTTGGCAAGTGATTGGAAGCGCGTGCCTACAGCCTTTTTTATTAACATCATCTGATATTCCTTTATATCAGCACCGGAACGAATCACAGCTTCATCAGCCTGATATTCGTGTACATTACGGAATTCATCACGCATCAGCCAAGCTGCCGGATTAAACCACTGCAATGTGACAACTATCTGCGCCAACAGCATGTCTATCCAGTGTCGGAGTTCAAGATGGCGCAGTTCATGACATATAACAGCTTCGGTATAGCTGTCATAGTCTTTCCGACTTATAACTATATAACTCAGCCAGCTGAAAGGCGCCACTTCGTCACGGTCAGTTATAACAAGGGTCCAGCGTCCGAACTGCTCTTTTTCGCCATTGCTGATTATCCTGCGTAATGACATTACAGCCGATAGCGAATAAACCGTCATAACGATAATACCTGCAAGATAAATCATAATAAGAAGCCGAAGTATGACAGTACTTATCCATGCAGATGAACTGTAGGCTACCGGAGAATCTATAAGACCACCTGTCAAGGCACCTATCTCTATACCACCTTTTCCGGATGTGGCTGTAATATGAGGAAATATATCTATCATCATAGGTAGCACTAATGACATAAGATATATACAATAGAGAGCTATACGGTTGAAGGTATGCTGACGTTCATCAGCTAATAGCCATTTATAGGCTATATAGCCGAAACATAATATTACGGCTGAACTAAGTGAGTATGAAAACAGATATGACATGACAATAAGGTGTTTTAGAGATAAATTATTTTTTGTCCTTGCCTTCAATCATGGCGATTATCTCCTTTAGCTCATCGACCGAGATCTTTTCCTCTTCGGCGAGAGCTGAAACAGCCGATTTATAGGAATTTCCGAAATAGTCCCGAATAACATCAGCCAACGAACGTGTACGGAATTCATTCTTATCAGCTACAGCAAAGAAACGATGTGTGCCACCTAATACCTCATGACTTACATAGCCCTTCCCTTCAAGTATTCTTACTGTTGTGGCTATAGTGTTAAAATGAGGCTTAGGCTCTGGATAAAGCTCTAACATTTCACGCACGAAGAGCGCTCCGTGCTCCCACAGCATCTGCATTATCACAGCCTCCTTCTGTGTCAGAATCTGCTTTTTTCTTCCAGCTTTCATATTCTCTTCAAGTAGACTTTACAAGAAAATAAATTTAACACCACAAAGCTACAACTAATTTTTTAATTATCCAACTAATTTTTTAGTTATTTTAGGTATTACCATATAAATTTTTCTATTGTGCAAACTAATAGGCAAATAATTCACCGATAGTTTTTGGGGAATATGCCCTTCGAGATACCTACGGCAAGTTGATTCATAACATTACAGACACGCTTACTGATAGGAGATGCTGAAGTTTTATATTCACAGGGTGCTATCATTAGCAGACGCCCTTCGCTACATAAGTCATGAAGCATACCTTTGGGAGAGAATCTCGGACCGAAACCATTAGGAATAATATATATCAGACGGCCGCCGTTGTCAATGGCCCAGTCACGGACTCTTTTTTCGGCTATAGAGATAAAAGGTGATACGAGAACACCGCAATTCTGCACAGTTCTGAGCCAGTTTATTTTTAACCTACGTAAATGCTCCGGAGAATAACTGCGGCTGATTTTCACAGACTCGATATCAGGGTCTTCTAAAAGATTAAGATTTCCGTATGTTTCATATTGATTACCTTCATGGTCAGAAAGAATACGCCGAATATGGAAATTAGGATTATTCCTTCTCTCTATACGACGCCGGGGATTGTCGCTGACATATCGTAACATACGGTCCAGCTGCCCCTCTTTAAGAAGAATCCGGTCATGATAACCGGCTTCAAAGACCGGCTGTAACTTTATATCGAATTTATCTGTCCGTACAGATTCAAGACCTGCATAAGCACGTGTACAAGTACCTTTAAGATAGGATATAATATCTCCGAGATGATATTCAGTCTTCTCAGTTATATAAAGCACAAAATGCACATGCTCGGGCATGATAACACGACGCATTATCTTAGTGAAAGGGAAAGTAGCTTTTATAGATGAAATGCTTTTGGCTATTATCTCACCAAGAGGAGTCAGGACAGTACAGGGAGGCCATTCGCGATTTCCTGGGATTCTCCTCAGTGATGAGAAGCGAGGTATACCCGGCGCAGCATTCAGAGTAATCATATAGATACAACGCCC
>CAMWVA010000143.1 GCA_947177575.1 uncultured Porphyromonadaceae bacterium
TACTCTTTTCTCCTCAAAAACTTAGTCCCTTCTTGGCTTTCTTAGAGGAAATATATATTATTAATTTTAATATTATTATTTTTATGTTATATAACATAAAAATATTGTCCTTTTGACAATAAAATATAGAGTAATAGAGATTTTTTATCCTTTTTGTTCTCCTTTATCTTGGTATTTAGAAAATACATACGAATTCAATACTACTTGTATTCTTCACACATACCTGTAGATAGGAGGCTATAGATCTGTTTTAAGAAATTCCCGAAGATGAACATGGTGAATTCCGGGATATTCGGCAATTTCGCCGCTAATCGGGTCCATAGACACCACGTATTTGGGATGATTGTCTTTGATTGCCGCGAGGTTTCCGAATTCCCGTTCAATAGTCTCTTCCGAGGCGAGAAGATATGTCACCTGTACATATATAGTCCGATTTCCTTTGGTTGCCACAAAGTCAACTTCACCAGCGCGTAGAATACCGACATTAACCTTATAGTCCTGAGTCAACAGATGCAGATAAACCACATTCTCCATTATCTTCTCAATGCTACCACGTAGGTTGAACCCGCACAGGTAGTTTCGCAGTCCGTGGTCGGAGAAGTAATATTTGTAGATCAGTTCGAAAAGTTTTTTGCCGTGTATATCGTATCTGGTAACTGAATTTATGATAAGCGCTTTACATAAATAACTGATATATGTAGAGGTAATAGTTTCGGAAATCTTCTCACCCTGTGACTTCATAAACTTTACAATGCTGTTGGTGGAAATAAGCTTTCCGTCGTTGTCTGCAATAAATCTGGATAGGTTCTCTATGAACGGAACGTTACGAATTTGCTCTCTTGCAATGACATCACGCATCATGATTGTGTTATACACACTCTGAAGATAGTCTCTTACATGGATTTCATCATTTATGTCGTAGAGACGCAGACCTGGGAGACCGCCTACACGCAAATAATCATTAAGAGACTTATCTGAGTCTGTCATTTCATGAAATTCAAGAAATTCACGGTAGCTCAGTCCGTATATAGGGAGTTCGATATAACGTCCGGCCAACCGTGTGCTTAATTCGGAAGAAAAGATATAAGCATTACTGCCTGTGGCAATGATCTGGCAACGTTCTTCTGCCTGAAGACTGCGAAGTGCATTTTCATATCCTTCTATATCTTGTACTTCATCAATGATAAGATAATTGTCTTTGTTCGCTTCAAATTTCGATGAGACATAATTATAAAGATCAGAAGAGGTGGTTATATAGCTGAAATTATTAAGCTCTTTATTGATATATACCACATTGGCATTGGGGCGATTATCTTTAAGCCATTTGTGGACTTGTCGAAGCATGAAGCTCTTGCCGACTCTACGTTGACCGACCAATATAATCATCATCCCTCGGTTTAGGTGAGAGATTATATGGGAAAGATATGTTTTGCGAATGATTATATCCATACTCGTTTTTTGCGAAGTTAACTATTTATACAACGAAAAACAAACATGTTTGTCAATTTATATATGTATAAATGTAGAAATTTCAATTTACGAGCTTTTTATGATGTATAGATAGGTGAAATTTTCTTATTCTAATATATTACCTTAAATATTAAAAAGGAAATGATTAGTTTTAATAAATAGTCTATAAATCTATTTTCAGAAATTATTGAAGATAAGCATGGTGACTATCTGAAATATTAAGCTTATAATTAAGTAGCTCTTAAAAATTAAACGATATATCTTTTTCAGGTGCACTTTTGAATCTTGAACTATAAAACTTGTTATTTTCGGCTGTTTTAGACTTATAATCAGTCGAATAATGAGGTATCCTCCTTTGCTCCGCATCCAAATCACCTCAAAAATAACTACGTTTTATATGTTCATTAATTTTTAAGAGCTACTTATAAGCTATGGAATTATAAGATAGTTACTGGGACAGGAATAGGGATAGCTTGAAACTCCATATCTAAGGCGTCTTCTATTTTAGAAATAGTTTCCAAAGATAGATTTTCTTTACCCTTGAGGATTTTAGATACATACTGAGGAGAACACCCCATTCTTTGAGCAAGTTCCTTCTGATTAACTCCTAATTCTTCCATACGGTCAAGCATCTCCATAGCTATTTTCTGAGACCGACGGAGCCAACGACTGTTTTCAAGTCTATAAATTGCATTTTCTCTCCATTTTGACGGAGTGGCTGAGGTGAAATCCTCCAATCTTTTCTTTGCCATGATCTATACTGATTATCTATACTTTATATAGCTGATATTACACTTCCAGGTCGGAAGAATATTTACGAAAAAATGTCCTTAGCCATAAGACATCGCTCCATTGCTCGAATAATGTATTAAGAACATTGTCTTCTTTTCCTTCATAACGTACGGCATACAGATTGCCGTCTTCTGTTATTCTGTCAAATGTTATCATGTTGGAAATTTTACTTTAGCAAAGTTAGTAAAAGAATTTAAAAAACAACTTATAAGTTTACTTTTTTATCAAAAAGAGATGTTTATTATACAGCTACTCTAATCTTTAATTATAGATTAGGATGTGGTGTAGTACATTTGTACGACTACACATAGCTTTAAAGTCAAGTTCTGTAAGGGATATTCTAAATGTGAGGATGATGAGCAGATTCTTTGTAGATAAAAAGAGAAAAATTGAAATAAAATTAGTAATTTTGTACTGCAATTCACAAAGAGTTGCCTATATATGACACTGACTATCAACTTTATCACAGCCTCTGTAGTAGCTGTGCGAAATTGGGGATACCTTGAAAACTGGAAGAGTACCGCTTCCATCAGATGACTTATAGGCTGACTGCCTATAGGCGGCTGAATATATAATAAAGGCCGCACGACAAATTCCATAAACATCATTTAATCACACTGTTTTTTACATCATGAACAATCTTCGATTGCTCACAGGACTGTTTGTGTCTGTCCTATTGAGCGGCGGAGTGTGTGCATACTGTCAGTCGGTCATCACATTGGAAGAAGTGTTTGAGTCGGCTGAAGCCAACAGCGCACAGCTCCGTCCATACTTTACAGCCGGCGAAGAGGCACGCAGAGAGATTGACGTAGCAAAGAGCGCACGTATGCCGGACATCAACGCATCGCTGTCGCTGAGTTATATAGGTGACGGATTTACTGTAAAACGTAATTTCTCTGATTATCAGAAGGCCCCCATACCTCACCTTGGTAACGGTCTGACTGTTTCGGTCAGTCAGCCTGTCTACACCGGCGGTGCCATAACAGCCGGTATCGAACTGGCAGAATTCAAATCGACCGCAGCACGGTTCGCCACAGATTTGCAACGTAACAACATACGCTTTCAGCTCACCGGATTTTATCTTGATTTATACAAGTGTACAAATCAGCGTAAGGTGATGGACAGTAATCTTGCTCAAGCCCGTAAAGTATTGGACGAGATGAATGCCCGTTATGAACAAGGCACTGTATTACGCAATGACATAACGCGCTATGAACTTCTTGTATCAAATCTTGAACTTCAGATTATCAAAATTGATAATACTCTTGATATTCTCAATCGTAACATTGTGCTTATAGCCGGTCTGCCGGAAGAGACGGTTATAATACCTGATACCACTATTCTTGACCGTTCGCTGCTGGTACAGACTGAAAGTCTTTGGTTAGAAGAAGCCCGTGACAACGCTCCGGCGATTAGTCTGGCCCGTTCGGAAGTGGATATTAACCGTACTGCGCAGAAACTTGCCGAAAGTGAGCGACTGCCTAAAATAGGGCTTCAGGCTTCATGGAATATTGACGGTCCTATTCTTGTCGAAGTACCTCCCATTAACCGTAATCTGAGTTACTGGTATGTCGGAGTAGGGGTGAGCTACAACATATCATCGCTTTATAAATCTGATAAAACAATAGCCCGCAGCCGTACCGCCACACGTAAAGCTATAGAACAGCTTGATGCTGTACGTGAAAATATAGACCTCGGCATACATGCGGATTATGTACGCTATCTTGAAGCATACGAAGAATTGAAGACGCAGCAGAAAAGTGTGGAATTAGCACAGCGCAACTATAATACCGTTTTCACACGCTATATGGAAGACATGGCTCTTATTACTGATATGCTCGATGCCGCCAACGCGCAGCTTGATGCCGAGCAGCGTCTTGTAAATTCCCGTATAGACATAATCTATTATTATTACAAACTCTTATTTACAGCAGGAAAGATATGAACCACCGCAGTAAGAAAATAATATCATATATCGTAACCTTAGCAGTAGTGGTAGCTGCCGCTTTCTGGATAGGTAATAAATTTATACACGGACGTAACGTAGAGTTTACCGACAATGCTCAGATACGTCAGCAGATTGTACCAGTCAACAGCCGTGTGCAGGGGTATATAAAGGAAATATGTTTCGGTGAATACACTCAGGTCCGCAAGGGTGATACGCTCGTTATAATAGATGATGCCGATATGCGTCTGCGCGTAGCTCAGGCCGGTGCTGATTACCGTAACGCCATGGCCGGACGAGAAGTGGCCGACAGGAGTGTAGGTGTAGCCTCGGCTAACGTAGCTGTTACCGAAGCCTCGATAGCTGAGGCTAAGGTACTGATGGATATGGCCGCTACTGACCTTGAGCGCTACAGCAAACTTCTGCAGAAAGATGCTGTAACCCGTCAGCAGTATGATGCGGCAAAGACTGACTATGAGGCGAAAAAAGCCCGTTATGAGATGCTGGCGCGTCAGCGTTCAGCTACAAATTCGGTAGTGGCCGAAAGCCGTCAGCGTATTTCGCAGAATGATGCCGGCATAGAACTGGCTAAAGCACTGCTTGAGACTGCCGAGCTCAATCTGTCATACTGTGTGATAACAGCTCCATGCGACGGCTACACCTCGCGCAAAGAAATACAGGTAGGTCAGCTTGTTCAGCCCGGTCAGACACTGCTTGATGTGATTGACGATACAGACGTGTGGGTAACGGCTAATTATAAAGAAACACAGTTAAAACATATACATCCCGGAAGCAAAGTTGAGGTGAAAGTAGATGCTGTACCCGATGTTACGTTTACGGGTACGGTAACGGCTATTTCCAAGGCTACCGGTGCTTCACTTTCAGTACTACCGCAGGATAATTCGGCCGGTAACTTTGTGAAGGTGCGTCAACGCATACCGGTGCGTATAGAACTGTCTGAAGATAACGCTCCTTCTGATATGGCACTGCTGCGTGCGGGTATGAACGTGGAATGTGAAGTGAAGTACTGATATGGCTGAACATCATCTGCCTCAGGGGCCTTTCGATATACCCGATGTGCCTGATTTTATACCATGCAGGTTGAAACCGTGGCTCTTTATCTTCTTTGTACTGATAGTACAGTTTTCGGGTGGTGTGTATCTTGCGGCTGCTTCGGATATGGTAGGTACTACGGGA
The DNA here is from genome assembly GCA_947177575.1 of uncultured Porphyromonadaceae bacterium. GTDB lineage: Bacteria > Bacteroidota > Bacteroidia > Bacteroidales > Muribaculaceae > Lepagella. Next base: position 5,405 of record CAMWVA010000143.1, read on the forward strand.
CTGATGCAACAGGATATACTCATGGCCGGGTATGCCTCCCTGATAGGACTGGCGATTAACTTTGCTGTGATGTTTCGTGTCAAGTTTCGTTTTTCGACACGTACACAGCTGCTCGTATGCGGTGCTGTCCTCATAGCAGCTAACTATATCTGTGCCGAGACTGACAGTGTGCCGGTACTCGTGATTACTTGTTTTATAGCCGGATGGTTCAGAATGCAGGCTACTTTTGCCTGTAATTCTACCATACAGCTATGGCTCACGCCGGTACGCGATATGTCGATATTTTTCTGTTATGTATATATTGTTGTTGACAGTGCTATACAGCTGAGCGGTATAGCTACTATCTATACAGCTTTCTATTGGCAGTGGGAATATATGCACTGGATAATGATAGGACTGCTTGCTCTTATGATGCTGCTTGTAGTTGTGTTTGTGCGTCCGGTGAGAGCTCCGATGTATATACCCTTGCTCGGTATAGACTGGTTAGGCGCTTTTCTTTGGGCCGGCTTCATGATGTGCTTTACATTTATTTGTGTATATGGCAATTATTTCGACTGGTGGGAATCTACTGAAATACGTATGGCTACTGTGTTCGGTTTGCTATGTCTCGGCATAAATCTGTGGCGTGCTACTTTCCTCCATCATCCATATATATCTTTCCGAGCTCTGACCAACCGTAATGTGATACGTGCTACGGTAGTTTATTTGGTGTTTTTCACTCTGTTGGCTACCGAGCATGTATTCGAGCACAGTTATGCCGCACAGATACTCGGTTTTGATGAGACTAATCTTATCGATCTTAACTGGTATGTGTTTGCCGGTATAATTGCCGGTTGTGCTTTCACCTATTTTACCTTTGCTCTGCATAAGTGGCGCTATAAGACTATGACTGCCGTGGCTTTTGCTTTAGCCATAGTCTATTTAGCTTACTTTTATTTCTTTATAGATTACGGTGTTGAGAAAGAGATGCTTTTCATTCCGCTCTTTTTCCGTGGAGCCGCTTCGGTTATTATCTCAATAGTCTATCTGACCTCTATCGTACAGGGTGGTTTGCCGTTTATGCAGTTTCCGCAAGCCCTGACTGTCAACGGCTTTACAGGTGCGGTTATGGGAGCTGTTTTCGGTCCTGCTGTAATCGGTGAATGGCTTTCCTGTACGGTTGCCAAAAACGCTTCTCTGCTCAGTGCTTCTCTCACCGATACTGTGCCTTCACTTAATCATACTTCACTCGGCCAACTCTTCGGTATGGTGCAGATGCAGGCTCTTGTAGTTTCGATGAAGGAAATCTACGGCTGGCTTCTCATTATTGCGCTTATTTCCCTCACCGTAATCCTTGTCAGCTACAGTCCGGTACGTCCGTGGGCTATATTTCCGAAATGGCGGACCATACGTCGCACCTTGCGCCGCTTTGTGCGACGTCCCGACCCGGTAGGCTGAGATTCAAGGTTATCGGAGAATCATTTTGGAAATGAAATGATGTTTTGTTAATTTTGCCTGGAGATAATGATAGATAATGATTAAACGACAGGAATATATGGGAAAGGCGGTTAAGTATGCAATCGGTGAGCAGGATTTCAAGTCTCTGCGTGAAATGAATTTTGTGTATATAGACAAGACTGCGTTTATCGAAAAAATAATCGAAGGGAGTAAGTATTATTTCCTTGCACGCCCGCGCCGCTTTGGAAAGAGCCTGTTTCTGTCTACACTCCGTTATTTCTTTGAGGGAGAACGACAACTCTTCAAAGGTCTTTACATTGACTCCGCCGACTGGGACTGGGAAACCTATCCCGTGTTGAGGATTGATCTCAATACCAACAGATTCAGTGAACAGGGATTGCTTGAGTCTGTTCTGAATAATCTGTTCAGGGAATGGGAGGAAAAATATGAAGTTGACTATATTGACAAAGACCTTTCCCAAAGGTTCCGAAACATCATAAAAGCTGCCCACCGAAAGACAGGAAAACAGGTAGTGATTCTTATTGACGAGTATGATAAACCGCTTGCCGGCAATCTTAACAAGACAGAGAATTTTGATTATTACCGCAGTCAGCTTGCCTCTGTTTATTCCAATTTTAAGAGCAGTGCGGAGCATATCCGTCTGGTCTTTCTTACCGGAGTCAGCCGCTTCAGCAAACTGAGTGTGTTCTCCGACCTCAATAATCTTGCGGACATAACATTCTCCAATGAGTTTGCAGACATCTGTGGCATTACCGAGAGAGAAATGCTTGATAATCTACAGACAGGCATCAATAAATTAGCAGAATGTTTGGATATAACGTATGATGAAGCCCTGTGTCTCCTTAAGAATAATTATGATGGTTATCGGTTTGCCGAGCGAGGCAGTGACATTTATAACCCTTGGTCACTGCTAAACGCAATGAACGCTTCCAAAATAGACAACTATTGGAACGAGACAGGAGTACCTACAATTGCAATAGAAGCTCTTAAGAAAATCGATGCAGACCTTGAAAAGATTTTTGACAGCTATTGTTCATCATCTGACTTAAAAGGTCTTGACCTTCTTGATCCGAACCCACGTGCTTTGCTTTATCAGACCGGCTATCTGACTATAAAGGAATATGTGGCGAAGGTTAATAGAGTACGGCTCGGTATTCCTAATCGTGAAGCTAATGAAGGCTTGGTCAAAGTGTTGATACCGGCTTACCTTAGATATAAGTCTACACTGTCAAATGATTTGATTGACCGCATTGTGATTCACTTCACACTCGGGCTTATCAAAAAACTTCAATAATGCCTAAGGCGCCTGTCCTCACGGACCGACGCCTTTGTGTGTTTTCCATA
>CAMWVA010000144.1 GCA_947177575.1 uncultured Porphyromonadaceae bacterium
CAAAGATACAATTTTATTTACTTGTAATAAATAAAAAATGACAGATTTGTTTATTGCCAGTAAATAAAATTGTACAATTTTATTTACTGGCAATAAACAAATCTGGAAAGGGAGTAGGTTTTTGGATATAATCACCAAAGGTGGAAATTATAAAATGAACCGGGGCTAAGTATAGAGTGTTATAATATAAAATTAACATTATTAAAAGATTAAGGTTCCTATGGCATATACTATTGAAGAATTAAGAAAGCGTCATTCAGTAAGAAGTTTCGTAGACCGTCAGCTACCGGATGAAGTTAAAGCTGCTTTACAGGCTGAAGTCAAAGAAATAAATGATAAGTATCCGACTATACGTTTTGAGTTGAGACTGGACGAACCACAGGTGTTTGCTGATTTCAAGAAAACATACGGTATGTTTTCCGGGGTACGTCATTACTTATTAGCTGTAGTAGACACTACAGATGCCAATGCGGAAGAAATTGCCGGTTTTGCCGGTGAACAGTTTGTTATGAAGGCACAGACTCTCGGACTCGGCTCATGTTTTGTAGGTGCTACATACGATGCCGAGAAAATCAATTTGAATCTTGCCCCTAATGAGAAAATAACTTTCCTTATTCCTTTCGGTTACAAACAAGGTGAAGGTAATACGGAAGAATATCTTAAAAGACTTAAGGATTCTCCACGTGTAACTAAAACTCCCGATACCTTCTACGCCGATGAGATGGCTTTCTTTAATCTTTCTGAGGCTCTGACTCAGATGCCATGGTTACAGGAAGGTCTCGATGCCTTAGCCTGTGCACCTTCAGGAATGAATAAACAGCCTGTACGTGTGTGGGAAGGTGAAGATACTTATATCCATGCCGGACTTGCCGAGACCAATCCTTACACCTCTAATGACCTTGGTATAGCCAAGTATAACTTTCAGGCAGTAGTACCCGGCCGTTGGGAATGGGGCGTAGACGGTCGCTTCTTTAAGGAATAATAACTGATAAATTCTTACAACATACTATTATTCATTCAAAATCCTGTCGAATCTGTCGGATTCGGCAGGATTTTATATTACCTCCAAACACAATTCTATAAATATGCTAAATTATCCTAACTGCAAACAGAGTATCGGAAGTATTGATTAAATTTGCAAAATATTACATCTTATACTTCTTCTCCTTAATAGTCTTCTCGCAGAATTATGGGCTGATAAAGGTAGAACTGCGCGTTGACTTTTCCATATACTATTAATGCAAAACCTTAATAAACATAAAATTCTATTATTTTTAGCTGTAGCTGTCATAGCCCTCATCACAGGTGTGACGTTTCAGCGTTGTACTTACTTTTCTAATAAAGCTTATTGGCAGAAGGAAGGTGTACGCACAGACAGTATCTATCGTGAAGGTATGAAATACAAAGCAATGCAGATGCCTGACAGTGCTTTGGCGAGACTGGTAAGACTAAAGGAACTGTATACTCCTGAATTGCCTGACAGTGCCGACCGTATCTGTGTCAAAGGACTTCATGAAGCCGGTGTGATATATTTTCAACATGTAAACGATTATAAGAATGCATTTGACTGTCTTACCACGTCAATGGAAATAGCCGAGCAGAACGGTTTGTATGACCAGCTTGCAGCTATCTACATTGATCTGGCAATGGTCTATTATGTATTCCGTGATGTAGATACGGCTATTTCTCTTACCATTCAGGGATTTGATACAGCTAAAAAGAACGGCGACACCGATTTGATGCTTAGAGCTGTCAATAATATCATTATAGGGGGATTTGATATAGGCGATTTTTCAGCTCTTGATTCCATACTTGAGCAGTATCGAAGCAATATAATATCTGATGCGGTATTAAAACAATTTACTGACTGTATGATAGAAGCCGCTAAACTATATGAGCAGCGTAGATATAATGATGCCGTCAGAATACTTGATCAATGTATCTCTATAATAGAGCATATCCCGGAATATGAACGACAGAAGGTGGCTGCTATATCTGTAAAAACACTTATATTGCAAAATCAGGAAAAATACCGGGAAGCCATATCCGTTATCAATAACCTGCGCGATAAAAGTATACGGCAGGAACATGCTGATATGGAAATATCTTATCTACAGTTTCTGACTCGTCTTTATTATCAGGCTGGTAATTCGGATTCGTCTACTTACTATGCTTTGAAATATATAAATCTGGCCGAATCTCTGTTCGGTTCACGTGCCTTCGGTAATATAAAGGATGTAGAGTCAAACCGCCGTATAGTACGCGCTGATAAACAGATACGACTGTTGCAGTTAGAAAATAGCTTTAATAAGCGTCTTTTGCTCTTCTTCGGCTTAACTGTACTTGTGGTATCAACGTTGCTGGTGCTGATAATGAGACAGAAAAGAACATTACGTTCACGAAATGAGGAACTTTTCAGAAAAAATGAAGAGTTTATGCGTGAAATAGAGACCGAGCGTGAAAGACGGACAGCTATGATCAACATGGAGACCACATCTCCATCAGACAGTCTAACGCCTGTGGCTGATATTAAAACAGAGGAAGTTGACGGAAATGAAGAACAGCCTGACGAATCAATGATACGACTGGCAGAGCGTATAACCAATGTTATGGAAACTAATGAAGAAGTTTTACAGGAGAGTTTCAGTGTAGACCGTCTGGCTGAATTAGTAGAGTCGTCACAGAAAAAGGTATCACGAACCTTAAATGTAGTGCTTGGTAAAAATTTCCCCACCTATCTCGGTGAAGTCAGGGTTAGAGAAGCTTGCCGACGTCTGACTGACTTCGAGACTTACGGACAATACACTCTTGAAAGTATTGCTAATAGTTGCGGGTTCCGGTCAAGAACTAACTTCGTCTCCGTATTCAAAAAGTCGACCGGTCTTACGCCGTCCGAATATCGTAAGATTGCCCAGAACCGCAGTAAACATTAAATAGCACCTCTGATGTCTCAATTCCGTTCCTGTAAAAGAATGAATGTATTGATAGTGGGAAAATAGGCTGTTTTTTGTCTCAATTCTGGGATTAGGACATATTACTGTGCGATAGATGAGGGAGTTAAGATAATTTAAATTTAACTTTGCATATCGTCTTCATGCTGGTGAGAGACGATAAAACTAATCCTTAATACTCATCTTGCATTCCGGTCCTGTCGGAAGGACTGACAGGACCGGAATAATCAAAACTAAGCATTATGAATAATAAACTCTACCTTTCACTCTTTTCGCTGGCTACTGTCTTTTCAGTCTCGGCAGGCAATATCTTTACAGAAAGAATAGCCTTTTCTCCAAAACAGTTGGCCTCTTCTGCAGCTACACGTACACAGGCACCTGCTAAAATTAAGGAAGTGCCTCAGGAGGGATGGATAAATGTTATTAGCGAGGATTTCTCTGCAATGACTGAAGGCACGCCGGATACTCCTACAGATACACCTCTTACAGATGAGGATATCATAATTTCTTCTGAGTACACCACAATGCCTGACTGGTCAGGAGCAGGTGTATATCAGGCCGGAGGTACCTGCGCTATTAATTTCCCTGGCACAGGTGGTTATCTCAACACTCCGGAAGTGCAGATGCAGGGTCTTGTAAAGGTAGCTTTCGATGCAAAAGTGTTTGATGATATCAGAGTAATCGATGTATTTGTATGTAACAACGGTATCGACGAACCTCTGAAAGTAGCTCCCTATCAGACGGTACGTCTTTTCAACACTGACGGCTGGGAACACATAGAAATGTATTTCCATAATCCATACGAAGAAGTAGCTTTCGTGCAGTTCCGCATTGTATATTATGGAGCGACTGAACAAGGTGCTGTCCTTGATAATGTGAAGGTAGATTATCAGCCTGACTACATACCTCCTGTAACAAGTCTGAAAGCTTCGGGCTTTACCGCTGAAAGCTTTAATCTCAGTTGGCCGGCTTCCGATTATACCGACAATTACCTTGTATCAGTGTATAAAGTCAATGATAAGAGTACAGATAACCGTGTCTACAGTGAGGATTTTGAATCATTCACAGCTGATGAAAACGGTCTTCTGACTACAATTCCTGAAGGTTGGCAATTAGGCTTACGCTCCAATCACTCTTGGCTTGTGGAGCATAAATCAGGCAAGGCTCTGGCAATGGGACGTCATGAGGAAATAATAGAATTTCCTTCTTTCGGCGGTCGTTTTGTTGAATTCAGATTTGATATGGCCCACATCCTCGGCGATCATCCGAAAGCATGGGGTTCACAGGTAGCCATAGAAGGTTGGAACGGCGATAGCTGGGAGTATATAACTTCTTTCTCAACAGAGGGTGAGGATTTCATAACGGTTGATCTTGGAGAATGGGAGGAAGAAGAGGACTTCTTCGAGATAGAAGAAAAGATTTTCCGTGGCCGTTACACTAAAATCCGTCTTGTCAACGAAACATGTAACTACGGTACGTTACTTTTAGTAGATAATGTGGAATTTGAATGTGAACCTGATGCTGAAATGACCTGCGTTGTAGAGGGTGAGTCTGTGCAGGGTACACGCTACACTTTCAACGGTCTTAATCCTGATGCCCGTTATTTTGCATCGGTACGTGCCGCAAGTGATAATTTCGTTTCCGAAGAGAAAGTCACTGAAGCTTTCGGTATAGCTGCTCCTGCAGTATTGCCGGCTGATGATGTTACGGAGACTTCGTTTACTGCTCGCTGGGAACCCTCCTATCTTGCTGCCGCGCACTCAGTAAGTGCTTATGACTGTCTTGTAGTACCACAGGATGTGTACGGCTTCTCTCTGCTTGATGAGGATTTTGAACTTGTGACTGATTGCGCTGACAGTTATTATCACCCTGACAGAGTAAATACAGGTCTCAACGAGTACACTCACCGCAATGGCTGGACCGGTAACGGTGTAGGCAAAGTTAACGGTCACTTAGGTTGTATGAGCTGTGTATTTGAGCCGGGTAATAACTATATCATTTCTCCGGATCTTACCCTAAGTAATAATGACGGCCGCTTCCGCGTCACAGTCAAAGTATGGGGTAAGCAGGATTCTCGTCTTGTGGTTATGTCATACGGAGACGGTCTACAGAGCGAACCATTTGCTGAGGACGGTATAATGGAATTTACATTCGATATGCAGGGAGGCCAGAAACATGATCGTCTTGCTTTTGTCAGCTACGACGGACAGCCTTTCTTCATTGACGAGGTAAAAGTAACACAGGACCTTTGTCAGGATGACCTTTTGCTTCAGGGTGTGCAGAGCTATACACTCGGAGCCGGTGCTGACAGTATGACATTCGAGATGGAAAGAGCCGGTGGCGATTGGTACCGTGCTTATGATGTAGCCGCAGCACGCGTCAACTACACTCAGAATGCTGTTTCCGACTATTCAGAAACAGTAATTGTGGAGCCCGGTGTTCTTACAGGTGTAAAATCTGCCAATATTTCAGAAGCATGTATCGTATCTTTACAGGGACTTCAGCTTAGCGTCACACTTCTTGAAGCTGCTCCGATTGAGGTCTATGCAGTTAATGGCTGTAAAGTAGCTGAAACCAAAGGTATAAGCGGTGTGAATACCCTTGTGCTTCCTGCTTCCGGCGTATATATGGTTAAAACCGGAACAAAGACCTATAAAGTGTTAGCTCATTGAAAAATCTGTTCTGATTCACAGATATAAATCAGTTACTATAACGGAGGAAGGGATTTCCATAGAGATTTCTCTTCCTCCGATTGATAATTCTGTAAATAAATGACCATGAAATATACTTCTATCTCTGTAATAGCTCTTATGTTCGGCTCATGGCTTACATCTCAGGCCGCTGAAATGAAATTTTCGTATGCGGATGACGAGTTTGTTCTGTATGGTACCGGCAAGAAAGAGCACTATGACGTAGCCATATATTTAGACGGTAAAGGTTTGGCAGGTTATAATGTTAAAAATATTTCAGTACCTCTGTATGTGAATACGGATAAGGTAAGCTTATGGCTGTCCACTGAACTCCGGCTTGAGAGTGTCGGAGGTAAAAAAGTCAATGCACCGGATATAATCAGTATAGACGCCGAAGTAGAAAATGGTATCGCTGCTGTAGAACTGCCGGAGGTATATACCCTTTCGGAACAAGGCGTATATATCGGTTATTCATTTGAAATCAATGATATTTCTGATGAGAACGGAAAGTATCCTGTAGTTGTAGCCAATGATATAAATACTGTTGGCGGATTTTTCATTCATTCCTCACGCTCCTTCTCAACATGGACGGATATGGTTCAGGCTACAGGTCAGGCTTCTGCTATAAGCGTGACTATTGAAGGTGATTTCAACGATCGTGCTGTCGGGCTGGCAACTCTTGAATCTGTACGAATTGTCGCTGACGAGCCTTTCGGCTTACCGGCAATTATAGTAAATCACGGTCTACAGGGTGCCCGTTCACTATCGTATAGTTATGAAGCCGGTGAAGTCAGTGGTACTGGCTATGTTGAACTCGAACGCCCTCTTCTCGGTAAACTTAATGCAAGCGCTTCGGTAGAATTACCTATACAGGGACTTCCTACCGGTACGGAATCAATAACTGTGCAGCTTACCGAAGTAGATGGAGAGCCTGATACAGATTTTAGTTCGGAAGCTTCATGTGCTCTACGTATGGTATCGTTTATACCGAAACGGAGAGTAGTAATGGAAGAATACACCGGCACATGGTGCGGTTATTGTGTACGCGGACTTGCTGCTATGGAAGCTCTAAATTCACGTTATCCCGATAACTATATAGGGATAGCCTATCATCGTGGTGATCCTATGGGTATTACCACTGCTTTCCCTGCTTCAATAGGTAGTTTACCTGATAGCTACCTTGACCGGACCCGTCAGACAGATCCTTATTTCGGTACATACAAAGAAGGCTTTGGTATAGAACTTGATTTTTTAGAATTAGTTGATACGGAATCTCCGGCTGGTATTGAGCTTTCTGCATCTTGGCAAGATGACAATATAATCGCTACCTCGGAAGTTACATTTGTCGAAGCACCTGCCTCTAACTATGAATTAGCTTATATCCTTCTTGAAAATGATATGTATGGTAACACTGCCGACTGGCTACAGACCAATTACTATTCAGGTGAAGACCCAACTGAATATATAGAAGAAATGCGTCAGTTCTGTGATGCACCCGAACTGATGGCCGGATACCATTACAACGATGTGGCAGTTATGTGCAGTAATCTGACCGGTATAGGTAACAGTGTCACAGCAGAAATTGATGTACCCTCACATCATATTTACACATTCGAAAATATTTCAGAAGCCTGTAACCTTAACGGAGAAAAAATAGTACAGAATAAGGACCAACTTAGTGTAGCGGTACTTTTGCTTGATATGAACGACGGCCATATAGTTAATGCCGCAAAATGTAGACTGAATGACTCAGGAATCAATAGTATGGAAAAAGAGACAGAGGCTGAAATTATTTCCACGCGCTACTATGATTTACAAGGTCGCTCTATTAAGAATCCTGCCGACAACATATATATCCGGTCTGATATGTACTCTGATGGAACTGTAAAGTCTTATAAAATAAAGAATAAATAAAAATCCATATATTGCAGATATTTCTGTATATTACAAAATATCAATATATCACGGAATAAGTCGGTTTAAGCTACCGACTTATTCCGTTTTAGGAAGTAGGGGAAGAATCTCGCTTTCAAATATATCACGTGAAATAATGCGATAGTGAACAGAATAAGTATCGTTGAAAATACGGCTATGGTGAACTATCGGATCGCCGCTTTCAAGTTGCAGAAGTATTCTGTTACGGTCACTCTTAAGACTATCATAACTATATCCGGTAGTCAGCAGTATGGAATCGATGACAGCCCATTTCCGGCGCCATTCCGGTAAGGAAGGAGGCTCAATAGCGCTGACACTACGTACAAAGGCATCGAAATATACAGGATAATCTATCACACTATCACGTATAAGCGAAAGATTGACACGATAAAAATTACCTTCATAACCTGTCGGCTCATACAACGCACCATCAAAACGGGTTGTCTCAGAAAGTTCCTTACGCAGATAAGCCCCGGAACGTGCAGTATCACCTAAAATATGCCCCGGTCCGAAATAATCCTGCATGAAGTTCTTGTACACATCATCATACCTTGATGCCGGATAACGCTCCAGCAACACTGTTATAGCCTCATTTATCGCACTGTCACGCC
>CAMWVA010000145.1 GCA_947177575.1 uncultured Porphyromonadaceae bacterium
CTATAAATAAATTAAAATCAATAATATAACCTATATTTATTCTATTAAACAAAAAACAATGAAATTCTTCCATTGGGCAATAATCGGAATTGCAGCCATAACGGAAATATCTTGCATAAGACAGGACCCGTTGAATGCAGAATGTGATATATTGGAAGTGAGTCTTCCTGGGAACGTCCTTAACCGTCAGCCATTAATAGAAAATGACAAAGTCACACTCATAGTGAAAAACGATGTGTCTCTAATGAATCTTGCTCCCGCTTTCAAACTGACACCCGGTGCCACCATTGAGCCTGCGAGCGGCACATCACGGAGTTTTCTTGTGCCACAAGTCTATACAGTGACTTCGGAAGATAGAAAATGGAGTAAGAAATATCTTGTTACTGTAGAAAAGAACAACACTATCAGTCTTAACTATAACTTTGACCATGTCAGAATAGTCAATGCTCTCGGGGGAGCGTCTTCGTATGACGTCTTCTATGAAATAGGTCCTACAGGGAATGAGACGTTGGAATGGGCAAGTGCCAACAAAGCCTTTGCACTGACATTTCAAGGTTCTATGCCTAATACCTTCCCTACTTATCAAGGAGATGACGGGGTAGACGGACATTGTGCGGTACTGGTGACAAGATCCACCGGTAGTTATGGCCAGCGTTTAGGTAAGCCTATAGCATCGGGAAATCTGTTTCTCGGTACATTCGACATGACCGAAGCAATTTCTAAACCTTTGGAGGCAACTCATTTTGGAGTACCTTTTAACAACATTCCTTCTCAGTTCAGCGGATATTATAAGTATGCTCCCGGTGAGACTTATTGTGAACCTGGTGCTGATGGAAAGCTTGTTCCTGTACCGGGAAAAACAGATTCTTTCAGTCTCTATTCCGTGTTTTTTGAAACTGAGCCTGGTCATGAGTGGCTTGACGGAACTAACGTGCTCGCTGCTGACAATCCATATATCATATCTACGGCAGAGATTTCGGACCCACAGGCTTCAGAGGAATGGGTTGAATTTTCGGTTCCTTTTGTCTTACGTTCCGGAAAATCAATCGATATTCAGAAGTTGAAAGATGGAAAATACAGTATTGCTATCGTGATGGGCTCAAGCAGTGATGGCGAACGTTTCTGCGGTGCGATAGGCAGTACGCTTAAGGTAGATGAACTCTCAATCACCTGTGTGGCTGATTCAGAAGAAAATTGAATAAAAGAGACTAATTATGAAAAAGATAGTAATAGTAATCCTCGGTGCGCTTATATTCGGATTGCGGGATATGTCAGCCACTGAAAAAACAAATGGTGTAAAAGAATTTTTTGCCGGATTGGAATATGAAGTAAATGCTGGTACTAATATCGGAGGAGCTTCACCGATACCGCTTCCGTCTGAAATTCGAAAAATAGATTCTTACAATCCTGACCTTAATCTGCAGATAGGGGTATCTGCAAGAAAATGGCTGGGAGATAAAGAGAAATGGGGGGTTGGACTTGGAATCAGGCTTGAGACTAAGGGAATGAAGACGAAGGCTACTGTAAAGAACTACGGAATGGAGATTATTGATAATGGAAAGACGCTTAAGGGCCGATGGACAGGGAAGGTTCAGACAAAATACCATTCCCGGCAATTAGTGATTCCTTTGACGGCTTTTTATAAATTGAACAGGCGTATCAGATTTAATGTGGGTCCTTATCTATCGTATGCTTTCAGTAACGACTTTGGAGGCTATGTTTCTGATGGCTATCTAAGGGAGGGTGATCCTACGGGCAATAAGATAAGTTTCGGTGCTGACTCAAAAGCATCTTACGACTTTGGAGAGCAGTTAAGGAAATTTCAATGGGGTATGCAATTAGGTGGCTCGGTCACAGTATATAAGCAGCTTGCAGTGAATGCTAATCTTGAATGGGGTTGTAACGATATTTTCAACTCGTCGTTTAAGACAGTATCGTTCAATCTATATCCGATTTACCTGAATTTGGGATTTGCTTACATTTTCTGAACGATTTTGAAATACACTTCATTCCTTTTTGCTCTCTATCGAACAGCTTCAATAGCCTCCTGACATCAGGACTATTTTAACGGTTATTTCTGCTAAACCAAACGGTGTGTCGGAATGACAATCTTCCGGCACACCGTATTTCTGTTACTGCATTGAATACAGTGAATAATGCAGTGTATAATACATAGGTTATTTTTTCTTCTTGCCGCTTAATATATCTTTAAGAGCATTAATACCTTGTGAGGTACTGTTCCCGGCCGGCTGTTCTTCTTCTACCACAACGGTACTTTCTGTTTCCACTTCCTGTGTCGAACTTGATTTGCCTCCTCCGAGTACATTGTTAAGAAGGCCTCCTAATCCCGATGATGAATTATTATCGCCACCAACTTTGTTCATTTTAAATCCGATACAGGCTCCATCGTAACTATCAAGAATACCGGCAGCTGTCTTGGCTAAACTCATGCCAGAGAAATTTGCTACTGCTGATACTATACTTTTAAGTTTAGAAGCATCAAACATTAAATCAAGCGAATTTCCCGATTTTTCTATATAAGCATTGATTTTTCCAAGTTTCACTTTACCGAAAGCTTTGAAATTGAACTCAAAGTTACCTTTGTCACCTCCTTCGGTTATGGTGCCTGTAAGTTTTAACTTTTTGACGGTCATTGTAAAATCACCGTTTTCAGCTATCTGCAAAGTCATGCTGTTAAGTCCGTATTGTTCATAATAAGGAGACAGCTTACTTTCGATAGCGGCTGCACCGGCTATGCCGCCGGCTTTCTGGAGAAGATTATCACTCTTAAAACTTATAGCCGGTCCTGAAGCCTGATAATCACCGGCTATATCGGCTATAGTGAAGTTAGTATTTGAAAATATGCCAGACAGCATATTCGTTACTGTTGAGCCGGTGTCACCTCCGCCTAAAATATCGGAGAGACTCTGTGCGCTTGCCGGTATTGTAACTGTGAAGCAAGCAGCCGCAAAAAAGGCGGCGGTAAGGATTCTTTTCATATCAGATACTTTTAACTTTTATAATTCTATAACAAGTTACAAAGGTTTATGGTGTTTTTAGTCTGATATTTTTTAATTTCGGTCGTAATTCTATACTATTGTATAATATCTAACCTCTGTTTCAAAACGTTTCAGTGATTATGAGACGAGCGGTACCTTTATAGTCTATAGGTACAGAAACCGCCATTTTTATTATCACAAATTTTCGATTGTTTTTATTGTGATAGACATGACAATTAGGTTTGATATCTTATGTGATTGAAGATTTTGTTGTAACTTTGCAATTATGAATCGATTTTTTGTGCTTCTGACCTTGATTTGTATCGCGTTGCAGGTACGCGGTCAATACACCGGACCGCAGGCAGCGGCCCGAGAGCTCTCTACAGCCGACTCGCTGGCTATGGCCTCGTCCGGTAATGTCGAGGAGTTCAGCCGTGAGTTAGAGTCAGTGATTTTCGTGCCTAAAGGACAGTGGATCACTGGTGTGTCAGTTTCTTATTCACAGAGTAATCAGAATAAGTATCAGTTTCTTATTATTGAGAATCTCTCCGGCGAAACTTATACTTTTAAGCTCTCGCCAATGCTTATGTTCGCGGTAGCGAATGATTTGGCTCTGGGTGGCCGTTTCTCTTACGGGCGTTCGTTGACTAAGCTTGAGAATGCTGATCTGACACTTGACTCGGAGACAGGTTATAATGTTGACCATCTCTATCGGTTGTCACATAATTATTATGGCACGGTTATGATGCGCAATTATTTCTCATTGGGACGTTCAAAACGTTTTGGCTTCTTCAATGAACTGCAATTACAATTAGGTGGAGGGCAGGCTAAGATGACTACCGGTACCGGTGAGACGCTATCGGGTAATTATGAGCGTAATTTCAGTGCCTCGATTGGTCTGACACCGGGAATATGTGCCTTCCTTAATAACTATTCAGCCGTTGAGGTCAACATAGGTGTGCTTGGTTTTCAATATACGCACACACGCACATTTACTGATCAGATATACGAATCAACACGTTCGTCCAAATTAGCTAATTTCCGTATTAACCTGTTCTCCATACAGTTTGGAGTATCATTCTATCTGTAATCGCTATGGCAAAGACATATAATCGCTATTCTGTGCTGATATGGCTCTCGCTGGTAGCGGGTAGTCTGCTTATTCCGTTTGTGCTGAAGGCACAGACACCTGAAACATCTGTTACGGGTGGTCGCTATGTATGGGTACCTGATTCTTTAGCCGGTCGTGTAGCTGAGGTGTTATTACCGGATTCAGCACGTCTTGAGGCTGAACTTGCTGAGAAGGTTATCTATCGTGGTGATACTATATCTACAGTATTGAAGTCTCGTAATCTCGGACGTTTTGACCGTGGCCTACGTAATTATCTTTATATACCGCATGGTCAGTGGACTTTCGGTATTACAGCTTCATACGGCGAGATTTCAACTTCTGATATGGAGATTTTTGATTTGCTTGATGATATTGACCTAAGCGGACACGTATTTTCTATAAATCCTTATGTGGCTTATTTTGTACGTGATAATCTTTCCGTAGGTCTTAAGTTCGGATATAATTCGACTAAAGGTCATATCAATTCGTTCAAAGTCGATATTGATGAAGATATGAATTTCGATCTTCATGATATAATGTATCGTAATGAGAGTTATTCAGCTGCACTTACTCTCAGGCAGTATTTCGGTCTGACACGTCGTGGACGTTTCGGTGTATTTAACGAAGTTGATCTGGCTTTTGCTTCCGGAAACGGTGACTTTGTACGTCCTTATAATGGCCAACTGCGTACCACCCATACCAACACCATGCAGGCACAACTCAATTTTTCACCCGGTGTGAGTGTGTTTATAATGGAGAACATCTCGTTCAATGTCTCGTTCGGTGTCTTTGGGTTCAGGCTGCGTAATGAAAAACAGACTGTTGACGGCGAACCTATGGGCAACCGTTTTACTTCAGGAGCTAACTTTCGTTTCAACATATTTAATATAAATTTCGGCATAGCGGCTCATATCTGACCGTGTTGTCTCACAGCTTTCTCGTTTCACTATGAGTAAGACCTTTACTTCAATGTTGCGTTTGCTGCTTGGTGCTGTCTGCTTTATAGCTCTTGCAGGTAGCGGAGGATGTATACATAATGATCTTCCTTATCCGCGATTGCAGCAAAATATAACTGCTATAGAACCTTCGGGAGCTCTTAAAGCTTCTGTTATTGATTCGGTTAATCTGACAGCTACAATATATTTGAATGAGTATACCGACATACAGTCTGTTAATTTTAACGTATATACCGTGACACCGGGAGCTACGTCTGACCCTGACTTAGCTGTCGGAGCACATAATATGTCAAAACCATTGGTTGTTACCCTGAGCCGTTATCAGGATTATCAATGGGTTGTAACAGCTGAACAGACTATTGAGCGTTATTTTACTATTTCCGGTCAGATAGGTGAGACGGTTATTGATGCCACCGGACATCGTGTTATAGTACGTGTGCCTTCAACAGCCGATCTTGCCGCTCTTGAGCTGACTTCAGTTAAATTGGCTCCTGTCGGCATATCTACTATATCACCTGTTCTTGAGCCGGGTATTATTGACCTTTCCCATCCGTTGAATATTGAGGTGACCTGTTGGGGCCGTACTGAGGAGTGGACAATCTATGCTGAAAAAGCTGAATTGGCCGTGACGACAACGTCTGTTGATGCTTGGTCACAGGTGCTGTGGGCTTATGGAGACGGACCTGCCGATGTGGCTAATACTTTCCGTTACCGTCAGGCTGACAGTGAGCAATGGATAACTGTGGCTGCTTCCGAGGTGCATCAGACTCAGGGTGCCTTCTCTGCCTGCATAGCTCATCTTGAGCCTTTGACTCGTTATGTAGTTCAGGCTGTGTCGGGTAATGATTTCGGTAATGAAATTGAAGTTACTACCGATGCCACAAGAGTATTGCCTGATGGGTCGTTTGATCAGTGGTGGCTTAACGGTAAGGTATGGTGTCCTTGGGATGAGTTCGGCGAACGCTTCTGGGATACCGGTAATACAGGAGCGGCTACTTTAGGACAAAGTAATGTACAGCCTACTGATCAGACTGTTGATGGTACGGGACAAGCAGCTATGCTTGAAACAAGATTTGTAGGTCTGTTTGGCATCGGTAAATTGGCTGCCGGTTCCATCTATACCGGGTCTTTCCAGAAGGTAGACGGTACTAATGGTATTCTTGATTTTGGACGTCCGTGGACTCAGCGTCCTACAAGACTGCGTGGTTATTATTGGTATAAGACCGCTCCGATAGATTATACGTCTTCAGAACTGAGTGATCTGAAGGGACGTCCCGATACATGTCATATATATGTAGCTCTTACTGACTGGACGGCTCCTTTCGAAATACGAACGAATCCTAAGAACCGTAATCTGTTCGATCCTGCTTCTTCTTCAGTTATAGCTTACGGAGAACTTATCAATGGTGATGACACCGATGGCTATCGTGAGTTTGTAATTGACTTGGATTATCGTTCTACATCACGTGTGCCTACTTATCTTCAGATAACATGTGCTGCCTCCAAATACGGTGACTACTTTACAGGTGGTACAGGAGCTGTGTTATATGTGGATCAATTCAGTTTTGATTATGATTACTGATATGACAGCAGGTTAGTTTTTTAAGAGAAGGAAATCATTTTTGATATGGTTGCCTGGCTTTGGCGCTTTTGCTGTGTCGGAGCCGGGCAACATTTTTAATATTAAGCAGATTTCAAACGTAATAGTAACGCTATGAAAGGTAAGACTGGGTTTTCGTTTAAAGCACGTGTCCGTTCGTTCGGGTATGCATGGCAGGGTATAAGAACTCTGATAGTAAATGAGCACAATGCACGTATACATCTTTTTGCTACTCTATGTGTAGTTGTGCTAGGGTTATTACTTCAGCTGTCGTCTCTTGAATGGGCGGTGGTAGCCTTATGTATCGGAGGTGTATTTATGGCTGAGGCACTTAATTCGGCTGTCGAGGCTCTTTGTGATAAAGTATCACCTGAATATGACCCACTGATAGGTAGAGCTAAGGATTTGGCTGCTGGAGCGGTATTACTTTTTGTAATAGGTGCGGTAGTGGCTGGATTATGTGTGTTTGTTCCTAAACTTCTGACTTTACTATGAGGTGTATAATAATTTAACTAAATATTTGTTTATGAGTTATCTATGGCGTTTTGTCCTATGCTTGTTTTTATGTATAAGCATACAATTGCCTACTTTAGCTGATGAAAGTAAGTTTGAGCGTAGTCATTCACAAAAGATTGTAGGTTATACTACTGATGTGTTGTTAATAGGTATGCCATTAGCAACATTAACAGGCGTGCTTATTGAACATGACTGGAAAGGTCTGGTACAGGGCACTTATACAGCAGCTCTTACGACTGGAGTAACATTATTATTAAAATATACTGTTAAGGAAGAACGTCCTGACCATAGTAATTTTCATTCTTTTCCTTCCGGTCATAGTGCCACTACTTTTGCTACGGCAGCTTTTGTACAGCGGCGTTATGGTTGGAAACTTGGTGCTCCGGCTTATGCACTGGCTGCTTATACAGGCTGGGGACGGGTATTTGCTAAAAAACATCATTGGTGGGATGTTGTGGCTGGTGCAGCTATAGGTTCAGGTAGTGCTTACCTGTTTACACGGCCTTGGGCTGTCGAGCATCAGGTTAATATTACTCCTATGACTATGACGGACCCTGTAACAGAAACACCTTTCTTTGGTGTGTCTGCTTCTTTTTCTCTTTGAAGAATAGGAAATCTATAATGAGTGTAAACTGTACACTAAGTCTTTTACAAATAGAAACAGTTTTTAACATTTATTGATTAAGGTAAGTTTCAATTAGTTAGTTATGAAATTTGTTTAAAAAACATTTTTTATCCGAACAATACTTGCAC
>CAMWVA010000146.1 GCA_947177575.1 uncultured Porphyromonadaceae bacterium
TAATATACCTGTAACTATAACTTCTAATACCAATAGTCTTAATGCCATTAAATCTAAGAATCCCGGAGCACCTAAAGCTACGACACCAGTAGCCAATAAGATAAGCCATAGAAATTCTATACCATTGACTTGAAGCACATATTCCTTCTCTAACGGATTGTGAAGCAAATAGAAGCTACCTTTAGGTATAAACCACACCAAAAGCAAGAATACGATAAATAGCACATAGTTTATATAGGCCATAAGAATATATTTAAGAATGTGCTTTTATAATGGACTTTTCATAAGCAGTATATGTAAAGCGAGCTGCATGTTTAGTTGCACATTTACTCATAGTATATAGCTTTACACGATTTTCACATAAAAATCTTATAGCTTCCACAGCATCATGTGGTCTGTTTATATCAAATTGTATAGCAGCATGGCTATTACTAAGAAGTTCATTAAGACCGGAGGCTTTACTGGCTATTAATACACATCCCCGTGCCATACCTTCAAGAGCACTTAAACCAAATGCTTCTTTACGACTTGGTACAAATAAAATATCAATAGTATCATATACACTTGTAATACTGTGATGTGGAATATTTCCACAAATTTTTATTCTATTCTCAAGATTATGTGAACGTACTAATTCACGAATAGAAGTAAGCTCACTACCCTCACCCGCTATCAACCAATCAATAGGCAAATCAAGAATCTCTCTTCTATAAATTATCCACTTTAATATATCACTCCCTTTAATTAGTTCTAATCTCCCTACCCAACCAATACATAAACGTTTATGTATAAAATCACTTGACTTAAAACATAATCCAATCACCTTAGGGAGCGCATTCGTTACTACAGTATAACGAGATGATAGCTTATTCGATGCACTTCTATGAAATGAAACTGCTGTAGCCTCACTAACAAATATAACTCTACGTATAAAAAAGATACGAGTTAAGAAGTGTAAAAGATAAGCTGAGGGGGGAGAACTACAACACGCATGTACTGAAACATATACCTTACAGCTTAATAGAACTTTGGCAAAAAATACACTCATTGCTCCTGGAGCCATATAAGCTATATGAACCTTTTTAACTTTCAACTTACGAGAAAGTCTCCACAAAGAAATTCCCACCCTATAAATTGTAGGTATAATTCCTTTTGGACGAGAGCTTGTCTTACTTAAACAGTACACTTGTAAATTTAAATCTTCAAAAGCTGTCACCATTGATTGGCTGTACTCAAATAAACAAGCAATAGCCACTTTTTTACCAATACTCTGAAAGGCCTGGCATAAAGATAACAATTGTACTTCAGTTCCTCCATTAAGGAGACATGGCGTCAAGACAAGAATATCAACGTGAATATTTTTATATAGATAATGATATCCAAATACTGGACCCGAACCCCGGAAGTTCGGATCCAGTCCTCGCCCTGTTCTTGAGTATGAGGACAAATTATCACTTGAATGACTTATCTCCTGCTGCCTCATATCGAGTACAGTTGGGGAATGGCGAGGTTCTCGGGTCATATACTAATTTCTGAGTCGGAAGCATTACTCTTTGACTGCAAAATTAGAAATATTTTAATTCCTGACAAAATTTATCTGTATTTTTTATTTTAAAAATTAATTTATCTCCGTGAAAAGATTAATATTCATATTATAAGTTATATCTAATCCCCTAACTATTAAATAATAATCTTAACCCATATACAGGTTCACATTTTACGAAAAGAGAAAGTAAACTTTAGACCACCACTTTGATTATTCTCAGCTTTTATAGTTCCTCCGTGGAACAATACTGCATTCTTTACAATCGAGAGTCCTAAACCAGTACCCCCACGCTTACGAGAAAGCCCTCTGTCAACTCTATAAAAACGCTCAAATAAATGTTTCAGATATTGTGGCTGTACACCTACCCCATTATCAGAAAATAAAAATGTTACTAAGTCAATTTCATCTTTAATTAATATAATTTCTATCTTCGTAGCTTTTGAATATGCTATTGTATTGTCAAGCATATTATGAAATACAGACATAATCAAAAAGCCATTCCCCATAATACTTAGTTGTTCAGGTAATGTTGTTTTAACATTAATATGATTTTCAGATAATTGTTGTGAGAATTCTTTTAAGACTTTACGTATAATTTCAACTATGTCAACTTTCTCAATCTTAATAGAGTCACTATTTTCTTCAATTTTAGATATAGTATCAACATCATTAAGAAGACGACGTAGACGCATACTACTATCATAAGCTCGATTCAAAAAAGCTATACGTTTTTCGTCAGAAAGTTCTTTATGAGATAAAACTGCCTCAAGACATACTTGAACAGCAGCTACAGGAGTCTTTAATTCATTATTGATATTAGTAGTTAATTGTTTCTTTATACGTATTTTCTCTTTTTCCTCAAAAACTGCTAATTGATGTTCCCTATCCCTTTCAACTTCAGTTCTGTATAATCTGGAAGCCAACTGTCTTAACATAGACTCCAAATGTTCAAGACGTAGTAAATGGAATACAGGTGACTCAATATTCCTTTTACTATCCACTACTTGCTCTATTGTCCTGTTAATTTGATTCAGATCCTGTTCTACCAGATATAAACATATTAGATCTATACACAACATAGCAATGGTTCCACATACAGATAACCAAATTCCCAAAGATGAATTCAAAGTATTAGTAACACAGATTCCAATAGCTATACCACCTAAAACTATACAATTAAGAACAAATAACAGCATTAGCCGTTTTGGAAAAAAACGAGACATCTGAACTAATTTTTATAATAAGAAACTTTTATGTTTATATTAAGTAAAGTCCGGGTCTATAATATAGACCCAGACTTACATACTTATTGATTAGTTATACTTATTTAGTATTTATACTCCGTTCAGGCATTTTCTTCTGAGCGCTGTTCGTTAAGAAGACGTATCATCTCAATAGCACTCTTCGGAATACGTGTACCCGGACCGAATATGGCATCAACACCAGCTTTGTATAAGAAATCATAATCCTGAGCTGGAATTACACCTCCTGCAGTCACCATTATATCAGGGCGACCAAGTTTCTTCAATTCCTCAATAACTTGAGGTATAAGAGTTTTATGACCTGCGGCTAATGATGATACACCGAGAATATGTACATCATTCTCAACAGCCTGACGAGCTGCTTCAGCAGGTGTCTGGAACAATGGTCCCATATCAACGTCAAAACCACAATCAGCGTAACCAGTAGCAACTACTTTAGCACCACGGTCATGACCGTCCTGACCCATCTTTGCTATCATGATACGTGGCTGACGACCTTCACGTTTTGCAAAGTCAGCAACAGCTTTTCTTGCTTCTTCAAATTCAGGATCACCTTTTTCTTCGCTACTATACACACCGGATATTGTTTTAATTACTGCCTTATAACGTCCTACCTCTGCTTCACAGGCATCAGAAATCTCACCAAGAGTAGCTCTTAAACCTGCTGCCTTAACGGCGAGATCAAGTAGATTACCCTTACTTGGATCCTTAACACATTCGGTAATAGCTTCAAGAGCTTTCTTAACTGCTTCTTCATCACGATGAGCCCGTAAGTTTTCCAATCGAGCACACTGCTCTTTACGAACTTCGGTATTATCGACCTCAAGAATATCAATAGGATCTTCGTGATCAAGACGATATTTATTAATACCTACAATAGTCTGTTTACCTGAGTCAATGTGTGCCTGTGTACGGGCAGCGGCCTCTTCAATCTTGAGTTTAGGTAACCCAGTTTCGATAGCCTTTGCCATACCGCCAAGTTTTTCAATCTCCTGAATATGTTCCCATGCACGATGAGCTATCTCATTAGTAAGAGCCTCTACATAATAAGAACCTCCCCATGGATCGACCTGTTTGGTTACATAAGTCTCTTCCTGTATATATATCTGAGTATTACGTGCAATACGTGCGGAGAAATCAGTAGGCAGAGCAATAGCTTCGTCAAGAGCATTTGTATGAAGTGACTGAGTATGACCAAGTACAGCACCCATAGCTTCCACACAGGTACGACCTACATTATTGAAAGGATCTTGTTCAGTCAATGACCAACCTGAAGTCTGACAGTGAGTACGTAAAGCTAATGACTTAGGATTCTTAGGATTAAACTGCTTCACTATTCTGGCCCATAACATACGTGCAGCACGCATCTTAGCTATTTCCATGAAATAATTCATTGATATACCCCAGAAGAATGAAAGGCGAGGAGCAAAAGAATCTATATCCATACCGGCATTAACACCTGCACGAAGATATTCAAGGCCATCAGCTAATGTATAAGCTAACTCAATATCAGCTGTAGCACCAGCCTCCTGCATGTGATATCCTGAGATAGAAATCGAATTGAACTTAGGCATGTTCTTCGATGTATACTCAAAAATATCAGCGATTATCTTCATAGAGAAAGCTGGTGGATAGATATAGGTATTACGAACCATAAATTCTTTCAGAATATCATTCTGAATAGTACCCGCCATTTCATCAAGTTTAGCACCCTGCTCAAGACCGGCATTAATATAAAATGCAAGCACAGGCAGTACGGCACCGTTCATAGTCATAGAAACTGACATCTTGTTGAGAGGTATACCATCAAACAAGACTTTCATATCCTCAAGTGAGCATATAGAAACACCAGCTTTACCTACATCGCCGACAACTCGCTCATGATCTGCATCATAACCGCGATGAGTTGGAAGGTCAAAAGCTACAGACAGGCCTTTCTGTCCAGAGGCAAGATTACGACGATAGAAAGCATTTGATTCAGCTGCAGTCGAGAAACCAGCATATTGACGTATGGTCCACGGACGCATTGGATACATAGCGCTATACGGGCCTCTTAGGAATGGTGGAATACCAGATACATAATCAAGATGTTCCAGACCCTCAAGATCGGCTTCAGTATACACTGGTTTTACCGGGATAAGCTCTGCGGTGAGCCACTCCTCCCCCTCTTTCACAGGAGCGTGAGTTGCGGGAGATACAACTTTAGTTATATCTATTTCTTTAAAATTCGGTCTCATGATTAGCTGAGCAGTTTTGCGTTAAACCCGATTAATGTGTCAAGTACATTGACGCGAACATGGATAAAATCTTCTATACCCTGAGCCTTAAGCTCTTCCATACAAGCAGGTGCACCAGCTACTACAAACAGCGCACGGCCGTCAAGTGCTTTAAATGCTTCAGGAGCATATTGTGCATATTCGTCATCGCTTGAGCACAATACCACTACATCAGCTTTTTTCTCCATAGCTGCGTCTATACCCTCTTGAATAGTATTGAAGCCGATATTATCTATTATTTCATAGCCGGCACAACCAAAGAAATTTGCTGAGAACTGAGCTCGGGCAAGACGCATTGCAAGATTACCTATAGTAAGCATAAATACCTTAGGACGCTTTCCACTCTTCTCAGTGTCAAGGCGCAAGGTTTCAAATTGACTTGCAGCACGATCAAAGTTAAGCCATTCTACAGCTCCTTCTACAGAATCTGTTTCTGAACAACTACAATTACATTCTGTAAGCTTTATTTTACCTAATGCAGTTTCATTGAAGTTAGGATACTGGTTTGTACCCAAAAGAATCTCTTTTCGTCTTGCTACATCGACATGACGCTTAACTCCACTTTCATTTACTTTAGCTTGAATCTTTCCATTCTTAAGCAGAGCATCAAAGCCACCTTCATCTTCTACCTCATTAAAGATTTCCCAAGCACGTTTCGCAATTGAAGCAGTCAAAGTTTCAATATAATAAGAACCGCCTGCAGGATCGACAACCTTATTAAGATGAGACTCATCACGCAACATGTGCTGTTGATTACGGGCTATGCGCTCAGAAAATTCATCAGGTCTTTCATAAGTCAGATCAAAAGGAAGCGTCTCAATAGAATTGACACCTGCCAATGCTGCACTCATTGTTTCAGTCATAGAACGAAGCAGATTTACATGAGCATCATAAATAGTCATATTAAATTTGCTCGTAACAGCATGAACCCACATCTTGCAGCATTCTTCAGCAGCGCCATAAGACTTCACAATCTCAGCCCAAAGCATACGAGCTGCACGGAATTTAGCAATCTCCATAAAGTAATTAGAAGAAATGCCCATATTGAACTTTATACGTTCAGCAACTTCACATGCACTTAAACCAGCTTCTGTCATAAGTGTCAGCCATTCTACACCCCAGGCTAAAGCATAACCAAGTTCCTGGGTAATATAGGCTCCGGCGTTATTAAGAAGATAGCTGTCTACAGCAAAGCAACGTAATCCCTTTATAGGTTTAACAACTTCGTATACTTCTAAAGAAGTAGCGGTTAAATCCTTGGGGAAAGGAAGACCTCTACGCAGTAGACGTTTAAATGGATCAAAATCTATAGCACCACGGAAAGTATCCTTAGCACCTGCTTCTTCGATAAGACTGACTAATACTTTTGCTACTTCTACAGCCTTCCCAGGACAACACTGAATATTTATTTCTACCTTATTAAGATCAATATCCTTAAGAATAGTCTTCAGATCATCAACAGACACATTATGTCCAAGCTTAATTCCAAGAGATTCAACACCTCTGTCAAGAATATGACGCGCATGATCATTCATAGCTTCAGCATTCTCGCCCAATACCTCTTGACGTATTAGCCAATCATTATTGTCACGGGTACCGCGTACATAAGGAAATTCTCCAGGCATAGAACCGATAGTTGCTAAATCCTTAATGTCTTCACGGCGATAGAAAGGCTGTACATTAAAGCCTTCATTAGTGCGCCACACCAATTTCTTATCAAAATCGGCGCCCTTTAAATCGGCAATGATTTTCGCCTTCCACTCTTCAGTAGTGACGGGCGAAAACATGTCAAATAGTTTTTCTTTGTTTTCTGCCATAATTAGTATAGCTCTTATATAGATGTTATGGTTGTCGCTGTAATCTGCTGACAAGTGAGGCATTAGAGATGAGGTTATCCTTGACTGCCCTTCCTCGGCAGACTGTTTCATTTGCAAAGATAGACATATATTCAGATATTGAAAAATTTTAGCATATTTTTTTCTATATCTTTACAGTCTCTTAGGTTGATAAATACGTTTTTATCATTAATATTTTTCGATCAGACATTTGTCATTACAGCTTAATATCCTTGCGGGATAATCTTCCACAAGCTGAAGGTTATGTGTAGCCATAAGGACACTATGTCCTTTTGCAGCTAAGTCGTGAAGTAATTTTACGATTACAACTCCAGTCTGCGGATCTAGATTTCCAGTAGGTTCATCTGCTAAAATAAGCGATGGTTTGTTAAGTAAAGCTCGTGCAATGACAATACGTTGTTGTTCACCACCAGAAAGCTCATGTGGCATCTTATAGTTTTTATTTGACATACCTACGGAATCAAGCACCTCATCTATTCTAAGAGCAATCTCATCTTTACGTTTCCAACCTGTTGCTTGAAGGACAAATTTGAGGTTAGCTTCTACTGAACGATCCTGCAACAATTGAAAATCTTGGAACACAATACCTATTTTACGTCGTAAATAAGGTATATGATGTTTCTTTATTGTTAACAGATCATAATCCTGTACCTGAGCCTTTATACCGGTAGCGATCGAAACATCTGCGTACATAGTTTTCATAAGAGAGCTTTTGCCAGAACCGACACGTCCCACAAGATAACAGAATTCTCCTTCTTCAATTTTAAAAGAGACATTCTTTAGAACGGTTTTCTCAGCACGTTCTATATTTACATTTTTATATTCGATAACTACTTTACTCATCTTATCATTTATAATTCTTATACAAAAGTAATACTTTTTATTCTGTATAATAAATGTGAAGTACTTTAGAACATAAACTGAAATAATGCATCAGCTCTATTAGCATTACCATGCTTTACTACTATGTCCATACGTTTA
>CAMWVA010000147.1 GCA_947177575.1 uncultured Porphyromonadaceae bacterium
ATCATAGAATCTTCGGAAAGAACAGAAAATGTGGTATTCTCTCCTTTCAGCATCTATACCGCTATGTCTATGCTGGCAAACGGAACAGAGGGGAAGAATCTTAAGGAAATCCTTGATTTTCTACATATTACCGACCAAAGTGAGGAATTGCGGGAACAGACTAAGCTTTTTCCGCTTTTTCCTCCGACAGGACAGGAAGAGAAGGCCTTGGAATTTATCAACAGAAATAATGCAAGACTGCTCGGCAATATACCGTATCTGGATGAGGCAGTGACATTTAAAATGGCTAACTCAGTCTGGACAGACTCCGGTTTTGATATCAGTCCGAGCTTTACCGACATTATGACCTCTGCATATAACGCCCCGGTCTTCACTCACGATTTCACAACAGAAAATGTCTGTGACCTTATCAACACATGGGTCGGAGAAAAGACTGACAATCTCATTCCCCAACTCATGACCGAACCCCTGACAGGACCTCTGGCACTCACTACCGCAATGTACTTCAAGGGTCTCTGGAACCAGCCTTTCGAACCACAGAATACCACTAAGGAAACTTTCACTTGCAGTGATGGTACCGAAGTCACTGTCGATATGATGCATCATCAGAAAGTTAAGGCTTACCTCGGCGTGGCTTACGGCGCACACACTCTTACGCTGACATTCGGTAACAACCTTTATTATATAACTTTCCTCCTGCCGGTACCCGGAGCTGATATACCCCGGATTGTGGCCGATCTGAATTTAGGTAAATTCAGAGACTGGGAATTAAGCCTCGCTTACGATCCCGGAATCGATTACGGAGAAACCGAGGTATTTCTTCCTAAGTTCTCCGTAAAGGCTGAATATGACCTCTGTGACATTCTCAAGCCTCTCGGTGTCAACGGTATTTTCTCTCCGGCTCAATGGAACGGTCTAACCGACAGCAAACAGCCTCTCTGTCTCCGCAACGCCGTCCATAGCACTGCATTCTCAATCGACGAGACGGGAGGTGAGGGCGCAAGCTCAAGCGGCTTAGCATTAGGTGGAGGACACCCTATGCATAGACCTGACCCACTCCCCGAGCGTATATTCAGAATTGACCGTCCGTTCATATTCACCGTAATGGAACACAACTGTAATATACCTCTGCTTGTCGGTTGCATCAATAAGCTCTGATTCTCCATCGGAAAGAAAAATATGTAATTCTGCTTTATGCCTTTTTATTCCGATAAGGCGAGGCCGGCCAGTCCTGCGACTGGTCGGCCTCAT
Organism: uncultured Porphyromonadaceae bacterium; assembly: GCA_947177575.1. Lineage (GTDB taxonomy): Bacteria > Bacteroidota > Bacteroidia > Bacteroidales > Muribaculaceae > Lepagella. Next base: position 1,252 of record CAMWVA010000147.1, read on the forward strand.
ACTTTATATTACGGATGTAAACAGCTTTATAATTTCTGGTGTCGGACCGTCAGCCGTAACGTAGCCGTCAGCTACAAGTATAGCACGAGGGCAAAGTTCACGGGCTAAGTCCATATCGTGTGTGGCTATCAGACAGCTATGGTTAAAACGGGATATTATGTCGGCAACACGGCGCCGTGCACGCAGGTCAAGTTCGGCTGTAGGTTCGTCCATCACCATTATATCAGGTTCCATAGACAGTACGGTAGCGAGCGCCACAGCTTTCTTCTGACCTCCCGACAGCTGAAACGGTGCGCGTTGCTTCAGGTCTTCAGCGCCGACACGCTGCAAAGCATCAGCGACCCGGCGGCGGACTTCCTCTATCTCAAGGCCCATGTTGAGAGGTCCGAAAGCCACATCTTCTTCTACAGTTGGCATAAACAGTTGGTCATCAGGATTCTGAAATACCATACCTACGCTACGGCGTACCTCAGGAGCTGTTCGGCGTGTTACCGGTATGCCGCCGACATTGACCGTGCCCCGTGTGGGTAACAGCAAGCCGTTGGTATGCAACAGAATGGTTGACTTACCTGAGCCGTTCAGTCCAAGCAACGCCACCTTTTCACCATGTGTGATACGAAAACTCACACCCCGCAATGCCTCATGGCCGCCGGGATAACTAAAGTACACATTATCAAACTCTATAAAATGGTGACTCATACCAACTGATAAAATTATAAATTATACACATAGGAGTCTCTTTATTCGCACCTCAAGAGCTTAGCTTCGGTGTTTCATAGTTCTGTATGCGAGCTTCAGCTCGCCTTATCCGAGTGCAAAAAGCGCCGGTAGCGGTCCCCATCTGAACAGTATGAATATCGAGGCTATAACTATCACCGCCGCTGTATCCCGGCCACTCCATGTTTTATTTTCTTTCAGTACCGGTATGACACCGTCGAAGCCACGTGCCAACATAGCACGATGTACACGTTCAGAGCGTGCTACAGTGCGCAGAAAGAGCTGTCCGCAATATGAGCCCCACATAGATAGAGACATGCTACCCCCTCTGTAACCACGTGCTTGGCGTGCTCTCGTCATATCAAGACTTTCCTGTAGCAGCACGGTCATGTATCTGTACACCATCATCAGCTGTGTGGTAAGCACAGAGGGTACACCGATACGATGCAGACTCTGGCATAATCCGACGAAACCTACACTATCCACTAATATCAGCAGTGCCTGTACCGATAGTAGAGTGCGCACTACAATCGACACAAAAGTTACCCATCCCCGGCTGACAATCACGCCACTGACCGTAAACGCCGGCTCAGTCTGATATATAGGGTTAAAGATACCTATAAGCAACACAAACGGCAACACTACCAAACTGCGACAGAATATATGCCCATAGTCCTCACCTGCTACCGGAGCCATAACAATAGGATAAAGCGCAAACCACAATAGGCGTGCTAAAGCCTCAGGAGCTACCGATAGCATCAAACCGAGGTAAAGCAGAGTCACTATCAGCAGCGCCAATGCACTTATAGGGGAGTGTCCAGTGCCGGAGTGCATGGCACGCAGAGACATGAGAGCTTTTTCGGTTTTCGTCACTTCAGGCTCCCTCCCTCTGTCTGCGACGCGAACGTATAAGCAGACTGCTTAAAGCCCACACCAATATCAATACCATCACCGTACCGGCGATACCGGCAAACGATCCCTCATAATCAGGCATCAGAGCTGTCGATTGCTGTGTCGTCTCGGCAGCCTGTGATAAAACGCCGACGTGCTCGGCTGTAAGTTCGGAAGTACCGGCTATACGCTCTATAGACCACTCCAGCCCGTCGGGATCTTCGGAAGCTAAAAAGGCTAATCCGCCGGCAATAACGACGGCAGCAACGGCAAAGGTTATGACAGCACCACGCACACTATGGCGTGTGTCACGGTGTATGGCACTGGGCTGTAACAGTTCGGGACGGCTACGCTGCACGAATAGCAGCACAGCGCCCGTAGCAAGACCTTCTACCACACCTATGGCTAAATGTATGCCTGTCATCAGTAGAAAGAAACGGGCAGGGGGTAAAGCTGTAATATGCGATGCTATTGTTTCAACTGTCACCATGCAGGCACCTAATTCAAGACCGACCACACAGGTCAATACTGACACAGCCATTACCTTCCACGAGACAGCAGGATAGTGCAACAGTGGCCGCATCACTAATGGATAAGCCACTAAAGTCGTCATAGCCGCCATGTTGAGTACGTTACACCCAAGGGCCATAAGTCCGCCATCGGCAAATATCAGACATTGTATTATCAATACCGAGGTAAGCGTCAGAAAACCGGCCCAAGGTCCTAACAGTGCGCCTAACAGTACTCCGCCCACGATATGACCGGAGCTCCCAGTGCCAGGCACAGAGAAGTTAACCATCTGGGCAGCGAAGATAAACGCTCCCATAACTCCCATAAGTGCCACAGCGCTGTCGGAGGCATTCTTCTTTATACGTAACGAAGCTGCTACCAGCAGTCCGGCTGCCACAATATCGGCCGCCACTGCTACAGGCGCTGATAACAGCGCGTCGGACATGTGCATAATCTGATTATCGGAATAACTGATGTTAAAATACATTAAGAGCAGGGAAGATACCGATGTAAGAGCCCTGTCACTTATATTATCACTGCAAAGTTACGTTTTTTCTTTCATTCATTGTGCTTATAATAAGTTTTATAAGTTAAAAATTTATGATTTCTATTTCTTTCCTATAGGTGTGTCTCCTGGTTCTGTGTGCGGTCTTCAGACCGCAATGTCTATAAAAAGATTTTTTAACTTAATTTATACCTACCAGCTTGCTACTTCAGATGTTATCTTAACAGAGACCATTTATAAAGAAGAGATGGCCCAGACTGAGAATTAAGATAAGTATTTAAAACCTTATTAATATCCAAACTTTATTAATATTCAAACTATGGAAACAGACAAAATCAACGCTCTTAAAAATGAAAAAGGAGTCGTATTGGTAGAATTTTATGCCACATGGTGCCCTCACTGCCAGAAGATGATGCCGGTGGTTGAGGATGTAAAAGCTCTCTTTGAGGGACGTGCAGCAGTTTATCAGTTTGATATTGATCTTAACGGTGAATTTGCTGATGTTCTTAATGTAAAGTCTATTCCGACATTCATTATTTTCAAAGATGGTGAGGAGGTATGGCGTACATCCGGCGAGACTGAAGCTGATGTTCTGGCTCGCAAACTTGAAGCAGCTCTTCAATCATAGTAAATCTTATGGGCACAAAATCAATTTTCACTACCTTTCTAAGCAGTTTAGGAGTCCCGTATACGGAGGCGTATTCTGATAGACAGCTGCAGCGAATGCCGTTCAAATCATTGTTCGGTTTCTCGCGGTTGCTGACTTCCTACGGGATTCCTAACGCTGCCTTCTCACTACCAGACAAGAAGGGTCTTGCCAAAATTGACACTCCCTTTCTTGCCCAAAAGGGACACTCGTTTGTGGTAGTTACGGAAGTAGCTGAAGAGGCAAACGGCACACAGTTCACTTATGTCTCAGAGGGTGAAACCATAACAGAACCAGACAACGAATTTCTGAATGATTGCACCGGTGTCATACTACAGGCTTATCCTGATTCAACATCACACGAACCTGACTATTCGCACCATCACATCGCCGAAATGGCTACAGTCTCCAAACGATGGCTATTGTATGCTTCATTTATAATATTGATTATCGTTGGTTTCATAACCTCCGATATGTGGAAACATCTCTCGACCATACTTTTGTCAGCTGTTAATTTAGCTGGTCTTAGTGTAACGTGGCTACTAATACTAAAATCACTGAAAGTAAAAAGTACCGCTGCTGATAGTGTCTGTGGTGTGCTTCAGACACACGGCTGTGATCATGTGCTCGAAGATAAAGCATCCAGTTTCTTCGGACTGTTCAGTTGGAGCGAGGTAGGATTAGCTTATTTCTCTGTCAGTACACTAATTCTTTTCCTCTTTCCGGAGACTTTACCGCAACTGGCACTCATCAATGCTTGTTGCCTACCTTTTACGTTATGGAGTATCTGGTATCAGAAATTCAGAATCAAAACATGGTGCACCCTATGTGTCATAACACAGACATTACTTTGGTGTCAGTTCTTTTGTTATCTATTCGGCGGCTGGTGGCATGGAACATTCCCACTACATTTCTCCATCCTGCTCATAGGAATTACTTATTTCGGTGTCATGCTCATGCTTAATGCCGTTTGCACCTTTATAAAGAACAAAGATAATAGCTGAAGTAAATAATTATCATTTAATCTAATAATATGGATTATGAAAAAGATAAAACCCATCGACATAAAGGATGCTAAAAAACTAACACCGGCAGAAATGAACGCCATTCACTTCGCTGCCGGTGCAAAATCCGATTCTATTTCAAAAGGGTGATATTATGTTTATAAGTCTTATAAGATTTATAGGATTTATAAGATTTATAAAGTGCCTTTCTATATCTTCTGTCTCTTAGCTTAACTTATGATAAAGATAGCGAGCAAGTCCGTAGATATAGCGACGGCAGCCTGGTCTATAACAGACTACTTTTGAAAACCAGTCTAACCGAGGTTCAAGTATTTTGACTACTGCACCGACAAGAATCATAGCAACAAGTGTACCTGGACCTACTACTTGCCACTGCCAACTGCCAAAATAGAAATAACCCAGTACTACAGCGATAACTACAAGCGAAATATCAACTATAATCTTCGCTTTGGAAAAGAGTATACCTGTAGCACGGCTTATAGCTACGGGCAGTCCTTCGCCAGGCATTGTTACGGATCCGCAACGTATCTCAAAAGAGATACCAACAGCTAATACACAACAACCGATAAGCTGTACAATTGCTTTTGAAAGTAATGTCTGCGGAATTACAGCAGATGTAATCCATATATTAACATCAAGGAGAAAGCCGAAAAAGAATCCTATAACCAGCTGAAACAACTGCACAGACTGAAATTTGCGTCGCAATACAGCAATTTGCAAAAAGACCAGTATAAAATTCATTATATAAGTGTACTCACCGATAGTGAGCGCCGGAGCCATATCAGCCTTACCGGCAATAGTCATAACAAAAGGGATAGTGGAAATAACACTGCTACCGAGGTCGGAACGCACACAGAGAGCTACACCAAAAGTCATTATAAACAGAGAGAGTAACAGCAGAATATGCTGCCATATAAAGGAGATGATTCTTTCTTTGATAGTTAAATATTGGGGTACGATGTTCATAATTAGAATTTTGACATTCTATCTCAATAAAATGGTTCTGATAATCTGAGTTACGGTACGTTCGATATTACCAAAAGCAATATTGGGTTGCATTGCTTCAGAAAGAGATACAGGACCTGCCACAATGGGAAAAACAGCTGTAAAACCGGCTTTAAGCAGGTCCGGTACAGCATCAGGCACTACGGAACCGCCTATAGCAATAACTGGAATACGTTGGGCAGCAGCATGCTGTAAAACTCCATGAGGAGTTTTACCCATACATGTCTGTTGGTCAAGACGCCCTTCACCAGTGATTACAAGTGAAGCATATTTTATTTTTTCATCAAAATCTACTGCATCAAGTATCATTTCTATACCAGCTTTAAGGTTACCGCGCAGAAAGGCGAGGAAAGCAAAGCCCAGACCGCCAGCAGCTCCAGCACCGGGAAAAGTCGAAAAATCCTTTCCGCAGAATTCTTTTGTAACTTCAGCAAAATGTGCTAAACCTTTATCCAAAGCAACTACCATTTCTGGGTTAGCACCCTTCTGTGGACCATAGATAAAACTTGCACCATCAGGACCTGTAAGCGGATTGGTCACATCACAGGCAACGGTAAAAGTTGCCTCTGCCAGCTCAGGTATTATCTCCGAATTATCAATACTAACTATCCGACCGACTTCACCACCTCCGTTGCCTACCTGACATCCGTCAAAATCAAGAAAACGAAAACCTAAAGCCCTAAGCATACCAGTACCAGCATCATTAGTGGCACTACCTCCTAAACCTATAAGAAAGTGTCGGCAGCCACGCTTCAGAGCATCACTGATAAGCTGTCCCGTTCCATAGGTGTCTGTTAGCCATGGATTACGTTTTTCAGACGGTACAAGTGGAAGTCCGGAAGCAGCAGCCATTTCAATCACAGCCGTATTGCCACTTATACCATAAGTAGCTTTAACAGAATTGCCGAGAGGATCCCGTACTTCGCATGTAATAATCTGACCCTTCGTTCCAGTCACAACAGCTTCAACTGTACCTTCACCACCGTCGGCAACAGGAACAATACGCACATCAGCTGATGGTAGTACAGCCTTTATACCTCTTTCAGCTGCCTTACCTACGTCCAGACTTGACAATGAACCCTTAAAAGAATCAGCAGCAATAACAAATATCCCTTGTTGCATAGCTTATATTTATCTTTTCGTTTTAATAACTTAAATACTTACATTATGTAAGTATTTAAGTTATTAAAACATATACTATATTGGAATTATACTATACTTTAGCAAAGTTAACTATTTTTCTCTTAATCACATCCCAATTAGGCTGAAGAAATTTCTTCAGCCTATAAATACACACGGCTCTTTCATTTAAAATTCCCTATTCAAATCAAAAATGATGTTATTTTAT
>CAMWVA010000148.1 GCA_947177575.1 uncultured Porphyromonadaceae bacterium
TAAAACAATAAAAAAAGCCGACTTATAAAGTCGGCTTTTGGTGGCGGGGGCAGGACTCGAACCTACGACCTTTGGGTTATGAGCCCAACGAGCTACCACTGCTCCACCCCGCGGTGTTATTTTCGTGTGCAAAGTTATAGCCTTTTTTGATATTGTGCAAATTTTATGGCTAATATTTTTGTTAATAAAAGTTAATAAAGGGGTAAGGTTAAAAAAAGGCCCAAAAAATAAAAGATTAGGAAAGTGAAATAGGGCAGATATGAAGAATAATTGTTACTTTTGCTCAAAAATCTGCAAAGTGTGCAAACGTGACAGGGGTAGACTTTTCTATCATTGGATTACTATAGATTCTGTCATTGGAATTACTACGGAGCAGGAAACAAATAAAGTCAAGAAAAGAAGATGGTGCTGAAGACAAGAGATAAATTTATCGAGGTTGCACGTCAGCTCTTTGCCCGCAAGGGAGTGGAGAACACAACCATGAACGATATAGCCTCGGCCTCGGAGAAAGGCCGGCGCACCATCTATACATATTTCAAGAGCAAGCGCGATATATTCAATGCCGTCATAGAGCGTGAGACCGACCAGCTGCTGGCACGTCTGCGCATCATTGTTGCCAAACCTATATCACCAGAGGAAAAACTGCGTGAGTATGTCGACTGCCGTTTCGAGACTATGCGCGAGATTGTATCGCGCAACGGTTCGTTGCGTGCGGGTTTTTTCCGCGACGTACGCAAGGTGGATCGTGCACGCAAGATAATTTCCAAGAGGGAGATAGCCATGCTTGAGGAGATATTGCGTGAAGGTGTGGAGCAGGGATGTTTCCGCATAGAACACTGTAACCACATGGCTATCATTATAACCCATGCTATCAACGGTCTTGATGTGCCTTATATACGTGATAATCTCACAGAAGAAGGCATCGATAAAGAAAGACTCAAGATATATATGAGCCACCTGATACTCAACGGTATAATAAACCACCGGTAGTGGTCGGCATATCATAAACCCTTTAAGAGCCTTATATTCCACTTATGTATATCAACTCCATGGGCCACTATGTGCCCGCAGACAGAATTGACAATGCTTACTTTGAGAAGCTCAACGGCCTGACTCCGGATTGGATCGTACAACGTACCGGTATACAGACACGTTCGCGTGCCGGTGAGGGTGAGAATGCCGATACGATGGGTCTCGCTGCCATAGACGAGGCCCTGAAAACACTTCCTTATGACATAAAGGAAGTAGACTTGATAGTGTCGGCTTCCTATTCAGTATATGATACCGTAGCTACGCTGGCTCATGTGGCGCAGCGTCATTATGGCATTGCCAATGCCAAGGCTTTCTATATGTCGGCCGCCTGTTCGTCGTTTATCAATGCTCTGGAAGTCATAGAGGGCTATTTCGCTGCCGGTAAGGCCTCAAAGGCATTGCTGGTATGTAGCGAGCATAACTCTTATTACAGCAATGAAACAGACCCTAAATCCGGCCATCTCTGGGGCGACGGCGCTGTAGCTTTCTTTATATCGAAAGATCGTCAGAGTGACGGTGATCTGAAGATACTTGATGTCTACACCGAGGGTCTCGGGCATATAGGCAAGGGCCCGGCTGGTGTGAAATTGCGTCCCAAAGAAGACGGTATCACCATGCCGGACGGACGTGATGTATTTCTGCATGCCTGTAAATATATGATACATGCTCTCAGACACTCGCTGTCTAACACCGGACTTTCTTCAGACGACCTCAGAACACTCATCTGTCATCAGGCCAATAAGCGTATTGTGGCGCAGGTAGCCCACATGCTTGAACTGCCGATGGAGAAATTTATGAACAATATCGAGGAACTCGGCAATACCGGTTCGGCATCGGCTCCGCTTGTGCTGAGCCAGAACATCAACCAGCTTGTCAAAGGCGACAAGGTGGCTCTGATGGTATTTGGAGGCGGCTACTCATGCGGCTGCTTCATAGTCGAGGTGTGATAGTATTATCCGAGTTATCGGAATTATCGGAGAAATCGGATTTATCGGAAGAATCCGAGTTATCAGAGGAATCCGAACTATCGGAAGAATCGGAGTTATCCGAAGAATCGGAATTATCTGAATATTCCGATAGCTCCGATAGTTCAGATGACTCCGACAGTTCCGATTTCTCCGATAATTCTGATTCTTCCGATAATTCCGATAGTTCGGATAACTCGGATTCCTCCGATAACTCTGATAAATCCGATAATTCAAACCCAATAGAACAATGAAACTACTCGAAGGTAAGACAGCCCTTATCACTGGTGCAGCCCGTGGTATCGGCAAGGCTCTGGCACTCAAATTTGCCTCAGAAGGTGCTAACATCGCCTTTACTGACCTCGTAATTGACGAGAACGGCAAGAAGACAGAAGAAGAAATAGCTGCATACGGCGTTAAGGTCAAAGGTTATGCTTCAAATGCTGCTGATTTCAAACAGACTGAAGAGGTAGTAGAGCAGATTAAGAATGATTTCGGCCGTATAGATATACTTGTTAATAATGCAGGTATCACCAAAGACGGTCTGATGATGCGTATGACTGAAGCTCAGTGGGATGCTGTGATAGCTGTAAATCTGAAATCGGCTTTCAACTTTATACATGCTGTTCTGCCCATTATGCTCCGTCAGCGTAGCGGCAGCATTATAAATATGGCCTCAGTAGTAGGTGTACACGGTAATGCCGGGCAGTGTAATTATGCCGCTTCGAAAGCAGGTCTTATAGCTTTGGCTAAGAGTATAGCTCAGGAAGTGGGTTCGCGCAATATACGTGCTAACGCTATAGCTCCGGGCTTTATAGAGACTGCTATGACAGAGGCTTTGCCTGATGAAGTGCGTAAGGAATGGACTGCCAAGATACCTTTACGCCGTGGCGGTAAGGTAGAGGATATAGCTAATGTCGCTACTTTCCTTGCTTCTGATATGTCCGGCTATGTTACCGGTCAGGTGATTCAGGTAGACGGCGGTATGAATATGTGATACCTCTACAGTCATTACAGATAAAACTATAAAATATACGCCGTGGAAGCCGGGGCATCCCGCTCCATGGCGTATATGATTTTAATTAAAGTTATAAAATACTGATAGACATGTCAGCTAAAAAGACAGCAATAATATTAGCCGGTGGCGAAGGAAAACGTGCCGGAGGAAAAATGCCCAAACAGTTTCATGAACTCTGTGGACGCCCGATGATATGGTGGTCGATGAAAGCCTTTCATGACTCTGACCCCGACACACAGTTAGTACTGGTACTTCATCCGGGATTTTTTGATGATTGGGATATTATCTGGAATAATCTTCCGGAGAGTGACCGTTTTGATTACCGTCTGTGCTGCGGTGGGCGTGACCGTTGCGAATCGGTGGCTAACGGACTTATGGCTGAGGCAGCCGCAACCGGTGACCTTATAGCTGTACATGATGCCGCCAGACCTTTAGTAAGCAGTGAGCTTATATCGCGTTGTTGGCAGACAGCCGCACGGTCACAAACAGCCGTTCCTGCTGTACCTGTGACTGATTCGTTACGTAAGCTTGGCGCTGACGGTAGCAGTCAGGCTGTTGACCGTAGCCAGTATGTTGCCGTTCAAACCCCTCAAGTATTCGATGCGGCTCTATTGAAAGAAGCTTATTCCAAGCGTAAGGCCGGAATTGTCTATACGGACGACGCATCAGTAGTTGAAGCATTCGGACACAGTATTACGCTTTGTGAAGGAGAACCGATTAACATTAAGGTGACTAATCCCGCTGACTTCATAGTGGCCGAAGCCCTTATGATGGGTGTGGAAACACAACCGTCAGAATAAGCTGCCGGAACAACTTTCTTCAGACGACCTCAGAACACTCATCTGTCATCAGGCCAATAAGCGTATTGTGGCGCAGGTAGCCCACATGCTTGAACTGCCGATGGAGAAATTTATGAACAATATCGAGGAACTCGGCAATACCGGTTCGGCATCGGCTCCGCTTGTGCTGAGCCAGAACATCAACCAGCTTGTCAAAGGCGACAAGGTGGCTCTGATGGTATTTGGAGGCGGCTACTCATGCGGCTGCTTCATAGTCGAGGTGTGATAGTATTATCCGAGTTATCGGAATTATCGGAGAAATCGGATTTATCGGAAGAATCCGAGTTATCAGAGGAATCCGAACTATCGGAAGAATCGGAGTTATCCGAAGAATCGGAATTATCTGAATATTCCGATAGCTCCGATAGTTCAGATGACTCCGACAGTTCCGATTTCTCCGATAATTCTGATTCTTCCGATAATTCCGATAGTTCGGATAACTCGGATTCCTCCGATAACTCTGATAAATCCGATAATTCAAACCCAATAGAACAATGAAACTACTCGAAGGTAAGACAGCCCTTATCACTGGTGCAGCCCGTGGTATCGGCAAGGCTCTGGCACTCAAATTTGCCTCAGAAGGTGCTAACATCGCCTTTACTGACCTCGTAATTGACGAGAACGGCAAGAAGACAGAAGAAGAAATAGCTGCATACGGCGTTAAGGTCAAAGGTTATGCTTCAAATGCTGCTGATTTCAAACAGACTGAAGAGGTAGTAGAGCAGATTAAGAATGATTTCGGCCGTATAGATATACTTGTTAATAATGCAGGTATCACCAAAGACGGTCTGATGATGCGTATGACTGAAGCTCAGTGGGATGCTGTGATAGCTGTAAATCTGAAATCGGCTTTCAACTTTATACATGCTGTTCTGCCCATTATGCTCCGTCAGCGTAGCGGCAGCATTATAAATATGGCCTCAGTAGTAGGTGTACACGGTAATGCCGGGCAGTGTAATTATGCCGCTTCGAAAGCAGGTCTTATAGCTTTGGCTAAGAGTATAGCTCAGGAAGTGGGTTCGCGCAATATACGTGCTAACGCTATAGCTCCGGGCTTTATAGAGACTGCTATGACAGAGGCTTTGCCTGATGAAGTGCGTAAGGAATGGACTGCCAAGATACCTTTACGCCGTGGCGGTAAGGTAGAGGATATAGCTAATGTCGCTACTTTCCTTGCTTCTGATATGTCCGGCTATGTTACCGGTCAGGTGATTCAGGTAGACGGCGGTATGAATATGTGATACCTCTACAGTCATTACAGATAAAACTATAAAATATACGCCGTGGAAGCCGGGGCATCCCGCTCCATGGCGTATATGATTTTAATTAAAGTTATAAAATACTGATAGACATGTCAGCTAAAAAGACAGCAATAATATTAGCCGGTGGCGAAGGAAAACGTGCCGGAGGAAAAATGCCCAAACAGTTTCATGAACTCTGTGGACGCCCGATGATATGGTGGTCGATGAAAGCCTTTCATGACTCTGACCCCGACACACAGTTAGTACTGGTACTTCATCCGGGATTTTTTGATGATTGGGATATTATCTGGAATAATCTTCCGGAGAGTGACCGTTTTGATTACCGTCTGTGCTGCGGTGGGCGTGACCGTTGCGAATCGGTGGCTAACGGACTTATGGCTGAGGCAGCCGCAACCGGTGACCTTATAGCTGTACATGATGCCGCCAGACCTTTAGTAAGCAGTGAGCTTATATCGCGTTGTTGGCAGACAGCCGCACGGTCACAAACAGCCGTTCCTGCTGTACCTGTGACTGATTCGTTACGTAAGCTTGGCGCTGACGGTAGCAGTCAGGCTGTTGACCGTAGCCAGTATGTTGCCGTTCAAACCCCTCAAGTATTCGATGCGGCTCTATTGAAAGAAGCTTATTCCAAGCGTAAGGCCGGAATTGTCTATACGGACGACGCATCAGTAGTTGAAGCATTCGGACACAGTATTACGCTTTGTGAAGGAGAACCGATTAACATTAAGGTGACTAATCCCGCTGACTTCATAGTGGCCGAAGCCCTTATGATGGGTGTGGAAACACAACCGTCAGAATAAGCTGCCGGAACATGGCCGACAAGGAAATATTCGACATACCGTTACATTTTTTAAAAGGAGTAGGGGAGGCTCGGGCTAAGATACTTAGTTCGGAGCTTGATATTCACACTTTTCGTGATTTACTTTATAATTTCCCTTTCCGGCATATAGACCGAAGTCGCTTTTATCGTATCTCGGAACTTACACAGGATGCTCCCATGCTACAGATAGCAGGGCGCTTTGTAGGCTTCTGTGAGGAAGGTGAGGGGGCTAAACTCCGACTCACAGGTACTTTCAGTGACGGACAGCAGATGATGCAGTGTGTGTGGTTCCGTAATATTAAGACTATACGTGAGATGTATCGTACCGGAGTAGACTATGTGATATTCGGCAAACCCGTTTATTACTATGGCTATTACAGTATAGCGCATCCTGAAGTTGAGGTCTATGACCCGCAGAAACCACCTTCAGGCTGGCGCGGGGTGTACAATCTGACCGAAACTTTACGTAAGCGCGGAGTTACTTCCCGACTTATGCAGACTCTTGTGTCCAATCTGTTCGAGAATCGTAAACTTACCGAATTGCCTGAAGTTCTGCCTCCCGAAATAATATCAGCCGGTCATCTGATGCCTTTGCGCGAAGCTTTATATGCCATGCACTTTCCTAAGGATGCAGCACAGTTGCAAAGGGCTACGGAACGGATGAAATTCGAAGAACTGTTCTATATAGAATTACATATATTACGCTATGCGCGTCAACGTAATCTCTCGATACAGGGACATGTGTTTAGCACAATAGGCAAGTATTTCAACAGTTTTTATGCTAATCACCTCCCTTTCGAGCTTACAGGTGCCCAGAAGCGTGTACTGCGTGAGATACGCAGTGATATGCGTACAGGACGACAGATGAACCGACTTCTACAGGGTGATGTAGGTAGCGGCAAGACGATGGTAGCTTTTATGACGATGCTCATGGCTGTGGATAATGGCTTTCAAGCTGTGCTTATGGCTCCTACGGAAATATTGGCTACACAGCATTATGAGGCTCTACAGAAGTGGTGTTCTCAGCTCGGACTTGAAGTACGTTTGCTGACAGGAAGTACAGGTGCGGCAGCACGTCGTGAGATAGATGAGGGATTGCGTAACGGTTCTATAAATTTTGTAGTCGGAACACATGCCTTGCTTGAAGATCGTGTGACATTCGCACATCTCGGATTAGCTGTAATTGATGAACAACATCGTTTCGGCGTTGCGCAGCGTGCCCGTATATGGGCTAAGAACGTTACTCCTCCTCATGTACTGGTTATGACAGCTACTCCTATACCGCGAACTCTTGCCATGACAGTCTATGGTGACCTTGAAGTGTCTGTAATAGATGAATTGCCTCCGGGACGCAAGCCTGTTGAAACGATGCTGCGCTATGCTGACAACCGTATGAATGTCAATCGTCTTGTAGCACAGCAGCTACGTGAGGGGCGTCAGATATATTTTGTATATCCCTTGATAAAAGAAAACGAAAAGCTTGATTTACGGAGTCTTGAGGAGGGTTACAGAGTAGTGAGCGATACTTTTCGTGATGTGCCTGTAAGTTTTGTACACGGTCAGATGAAACCCGATGAGAAAGAGCATCAGATGCAGCTTTTCGTAACCGGACGGACACGAATCATGGTAGCGACAACAGTCATAGAAGTCGGGGTCAACGTGCCTAATGCCAGCGTAATGGTTATAGAAAATGCAGAACGCTTCGGGCTGTCACAGCTCCATCAGCTTCGGGGTCGTGTCGGACGTGGCGCCGATAAAAGTTATTGTATACTGATGAGTAAGGCCAATATGTCAGTCACAACGCGAAAACGTCTTACTATAATGACCGAGACTACCGATGGTTTTCTTGTATCCGAGGCTGATATGAAGTTACGAGGCCCCGGCGATATGGAAGGTACCCAGCAAAGTGGACTGGCATTCAGTCTGAAAGTGGCCGATTTAGCACGCGACGGTCAGATA
>CAMWVA010000149.1 GCA_947177575.1 uncultured Porphyromonadaceae bacterium
ATTCACACTCACTTTGCCGACTACCGGTGTCTATATCGTCAAGACCGGTAACGAGGCTCACAAAGTAATAGCTTACTAAGCGATATATCATCATTATCAGTGAGATATGTGGTGTGTCAAAATTGCAATTTTGACACACCACATATCTCACATATTAAATCAAAAACAACTCTGAATACCTGCTGAACAACATATCCGTTCTATCAACTATCCTAAAGAGCGGAGTGTTCTTTTTATATAGAGTGCCAAATAAGGTATAAACCTAAGTGGTACTCCTATTTTTTTATTCTAAAATACTTATTCCTCCACTTCTAAAAGCTTGGTATTATGAAACACTGCAGTTTTATGCTTTCAGTTTTCTTCTCCATATTAGCTTTAGGTTCTTTCACTACTGCTGAAGTATCTGCCCGCGACCGCAATACTGACCCGGATGTCTATTTCTTACAGGAAGGTGACCTACCGAATAGCCTCGAACTTCTGCCAGGGCCACCAAGCACTGAATCAGTACAGTTTCTTTATGACCGCGCCCGTTATGACTGGGGTAAATCACTGCGTAACACAGAGCGCGGAGAACAGGCCTTTCAGGATGCACGTCTCTCCGGTTCAGGTGTGCCCCGTGCTTTCTCAGAAGCATTTGGTATCGCAATAACCGAAGACGATACCCCTGAAATATACCGTCTTGTAGTCGGTATGCGTGAAGATGCCGGCGACCTTGCCACACGTGAAGCTAAAGAACATTACAATCGCCAGCGTCCGTTTATGTTCTTTGGTGAAGATACCTGTAATCCGGAACAGCAAGTCGAACTTTCAACCAACGGTTCCTATCCGTCGGGCCACACTGCTGTAGGCTGGGCTACAGCTCTTGTACTTGCCGAAATCAATCCGGACCGTCAGGACGAAATATTGAAACGTGGATTCGATATGGGCGAAAGCCGTGTTATATGCGGTTACCATTTCCAAAGCGATGTGGATGCAGGACGTCTTGCCGCTGCCGGTGCAGTGGCACGTCTTCATGCCGATCCCGGATTCATCAAGCAACTGAATAAAGCTAAGAAAGAATTTGCCAAACTGAAAAAAGCCGGTAAAGTAGCCAAAGGCTCCCACCAGTGTGTGACACCTGTCGAATCGTATTAACTGACTAATCCAAATTATCCTGATACAAATTTGTGATTTAAGTAATTATTTATTACTTTTGTGTTTGTACAAACACAACTCACTATGAGCTCAGACTGGAAAGACGCATTGGCAGCCCTCAAGGGAAGTATGCCGCATGATGATACACCGGACGGTGCTACTACGTCCGCTCCTGAATCTACACCCCGTCAAGAGGCATCTCAGCAGACGCCTCTGACGGTAATTCTTGACCGTAAAGGTCGCAAAGGTAAAACCGCCACTATAATCGAAGGTTTTAAAGCCGATGACAATGCCGTAGCTGAAACAGCACGTATATTGAAACAGAAAATCGGTACCGGAGGCTCATCGCGCGGAGGGGAAATACTATTGCAGGGAGACTGGCGTGAACGGGCTGCCACGCTGCTGCGTGATATGGGTTACAAAGTCCGTATCATCTGAATTTATAAGTCTGTTATTCAATTTCCTAATTATTATAAATGCTTTATTTACAACGTGCTTCAGCAGGCTCGGGTAAAACTTATACCCTTGCCTATACTTTTATACGTGATTTTATAACTGTTTTCGAAAAGGGACGACGGGTATTACTGCGCTCAGAACGTAGATTAGCTGACTCGCTGACACATATTCTCGCCATAACCTTTACCAATAAGGCTACCAACGAGATGAAGACACGCATAGTCGAAAAACTCGCTGCTTTAGCTGATACCTCACTGCCAGCCGATAAAGTAGAATATCTGAAAGATCTGACAGAAGAACTTAAAGTCAGTCGTGAACAGATTGCTGATACCTGCTCTAAAGCGCTCAGTATAATGCTTAACAATTATTCTGACTTACACGTATCAACTATTGATTCTTTCTTCCAGTCAGTACTGCGGACATTTGCTTACGAAACAGACCTTAACGAAACTTATCAGGTAGAGCTCGACTCTGACTATATAGACCGGGCGGCCATAGATGCCGTTCTTGAACAGGTAAATAATTCGCATGGCAGTGACCCGGAGGCAGAATTCTGGATAAGCGTACTTATGAACCGCAGTTCTGATAAGGGTACGCAGTGGAATGTGTTCCAACGTAGCGAGGCAAGACGCTCATTATACAGCAGCATCAGAAATATAATGAAAGAACTTGATAACGAAGATTTCCGAAGTATTAAGGAAGAACTTGATGATTACTTCATACTCAATCCGGACCTGCGTTCAGTCTATACACATCTTGAAAAACGTTATGATGACATCAATAATAAACTCCGGGACATACGTTCACAAGTTGTTGAAAAAGCGATC
Organism: uncultured Porphyromonadaceae bacterium; assembly: GCA_947177575.1. GTDB lineage: Bacteria > Bacteroidota > Bacteroidia > Bacteroidales > Muribaculaceae > Lepagella. Next base: position 2,418 of record CAMWVA010000149.1, read on the forward strand.
GCTCTAATTCAGAATCTTTCAAGTCAGGATACTGATAAACTAAAAAAACGTCTGCTAAACTCAATCAGCAAACTAAGTGAAATAAAAGATACTGCCCCCTTGGAAGAAATCGGCCTATCTGACTATAATCCCGACCAAAAGCAGCCACGGGTAATGAAAAAAACAGCTTATAAATCGGCTGATATGCCCCGTGATAATGAGATAGGCGATATGGTGCAGAATCTATATGAAATTATTGGAGAATATAACACCTTGCTGACTTCTCCGTTCAGAAATTTCTGGGACATTTATCGTATCAATTTTCCTTATCTCGGACTGCTACAACGAGTTGGATTAAAGAAACAGGAATTTCTTGAAGCTAACAATCTTATGCAGCTTGGTGATACTACCACCATACTAAGCCGCATAATAGGTGATGACGATACTCCTTTTATATACGAACGTCTCGGTACGCGCCTTGAACATTACCTTATTGATGAGTTTCAGGACACTTCACGTATGCAGTGGCAATTGCTCTCTCCGCTTGTACACGAGAGTCATGACAAAGGTTTTGACAATCTTATAATAGGTGATGCCAAACAAAGTATCTATCGTTTCCGCAACGCTGACTATTCACTTATTACCAATAAAGTACCCTCGGAGTTCGACCCCGAGAGTGTGAAGCCACGCGGTACAGAACCCTCAGAAAACACTAACTGGCGTTCCGATTATAATATTGTGATGTGGAACAATGTTGTGTTCAGTGCTCTTGTGAAGAAACTGGAGGAACGTATAAAAGGTTCTGATGTAAACCTTGACGACATATACAGCAACATAGTGCAGCCTATACCTAAAAAGAAGGCTGAAAATCCTGAAGGATATATAGAACTAAGGGTATTCAATACTATACGCTCAAATAATAATTTAACAGAAGACAACACAGCTACAGATGATGAACCGGATGCCTCGCAACCGGTTCTCTCTCACATACCTTCACTTATACGGTCATTGATTGCACGTGGCTATCGGCAGCGGGATATTGCTGTGCTGGTACGCAATAATAAGACAGGGCAAACGGTTATAGACGAACTTATAACTGATAACACAGCCCATCCCGAATTGCCATCAATAGAATTTATAAGTGAACAGTCTCTTCTTGTGAGCAATTCCAAAGCTGTACGTGTCGTAATCTCAACTCTGGAAAGTATAGCACGTGGAAATAAAGTTACCGAATCTGGTGCCGCAACAGAAGCGCTGACCGATACAGAGCAGAGTACTGACAACACACCTACAGAAGATAATGAGGTAACTGACCGCGAAGTATCATGGCAAGAGATAAAGAATGATTTTGCCTTCTATGCTCTTCAGCATCCGGAACTGACACCGGCAGAAAGGCTTCAGGCATTTCGTAACAAGGAACATTCCGGACATTCTACTGACGAGATTATTGCCAAAATGCAAGCTGTGGCGCTGCCGGCTCTTATCGAAGCACTGATTGAGAATTTTGTTGACTCTTCATTACGCAATTCACATACACCGTTTTTAGCAGCCTTACAGGATATGGTGATAGACTATTGCCGTAATTTCCCCTCGGACATAACTTCCTTTCTGAAATGGTGGAAGAAAGAAGGATGCTTAAAGTCTATATCCTCACCGAAAGATGTCAATGCCGTACAGATAATGACCCTCCATAAAGCCAAAGGGCTCGAATTTCGTTGTGTCATAATGCCCGAGCCTGAAATAACTCTTACTATGCGTCCTAATTCCGGCATTGTGTGGCTGCCATCTGTAAATATAGATCCGGAAGATGTGAAATTACCGCCCTACCTTCCGCTGACAGTAAACAAATCGCTGGAACAAATTGATACTTCCGGGCTTTACCAAAAACTTAGCGATCTCACTGTACTTGATGCCATAAACATGGGTTATGTGGCTTTCACACGTGCGGTAAGTGAGCTTTATATACTTACTTCAATTGATTACACTGTCAAAGATGGTATAGCTAAAAAAACAATTTCGAGGAAAAACACTTCGTCGCTCGCAAGATATCTTATTGAGGTTTGCGAGGATTTTGATAAAGCAGCCACAGAGTTGTCCGAGACTACAGGCCTCAAAATAAATCTTTCGTCGGACGTTACTGAATCAGGTGAGGCTGGTACCGGTGTAACTGACACTGAAGGAAATACTCTGTCTACTGTAAAAATATACCGATTCGGTGAGCTCTGTTCACCCCTTGAAAAAGATAACGAAAAAGAGAAAAATAAGGATAAAACCAATCACGCCAAAACAATAGATACATACCGTGTCAACAGTAAAACTGTGGTATTACAGTATAGCGAACCGGAAGTACCTGTTGTTACAGACGACCCGGATTCGGATCCGGACCCACGTTCACTCGGCAATCTGATGCACGAAGTCATGGCTGAAATTACCTGTGCCGATGACCTCGATACCGCTCTGCGACGATTCAAGGTCAAAGGTCTCATTGATAATCGTACTATAACACAGGTTCGTAAAATCCTAAAAGACGCTATCGAACGTGCGCCAGCTGAATGGTTTGACGGTTCGATGCGTGTTATGAACGAACGTTCGTTACTTACAGGAGACCGTCCTGAACATCGTCCTGACCGAATTATGGTCACACCTGACCGCCGCTGCATCGTAGTCGATTACAAATTCGGTTTGCCCGGCGGTGCTTCCGAAGCCACTCTGCAGAGCTACCGTAATCAAGTAAGCCGCTATGCCCGTCTGCTCGCCTCAACCGGTCTCTACACTGGTGTCGAAGCATGGCTCTGGCACGTCCCCTACTCCGCTCCGGTACGTATCCCGTTAAAACCTCATCAAAAATACTGAACACATACTCTGTGAAACTTTTTTGATGTATGTTCAGAATTCACACCAGTATTTTTATATAACTATTTATATAGTAGCAATATAAAAATTACCGGTGTGAAACTTTTTTTATTGTGAGAAAACTTTGACGTATCTAATTTTATTCCCTGATACTGATTTATCTAAATTCTCTATTCAAATCAAATGAACTTAAATCGACATTCTGACAACAGAGATCTGCCTAAAACAGATGCTGTCTTCTTGATTGCTATGATTATCGGACTGATGACTTTACCTTTTTGTTATGTGGGTTATCTGAGAAACGACATCATGTATTACATCTCAACAATAATCTGTAGTCTGTGCGCACTGATGTTTATAGGACGTAGTGTAACTCTATTGATAAATTGCAAAACAATCGTTATACCGAATCTTGCTTCGATTTGGCTCAGTATATTTTTTATTCCATATATAACAGCCATATTAGGGCTATTAGTTATGATGAACGGTGATGAACCTGTTTTTTATCCTTATATGGATTCCGGTGATTTATTTCTATATGCTTTAGGAGAATTTGTAATACTGGCTATATGCAATATAAGAAACAGGAAACGTAATAATTAGCTACGATAGTAATGAAAATACAAAATATCCTACAAAAACTGTTTTTGTTACTGAGTATCTGTACAGCAATGGTTTCATGTATAGATAGCACAGACAGTAATCTTATGCGCCAGGCCGAAAGACTATTAACTACCTATCCGGATTCAGCATTAAGTCTTCTACAACAGATTGATACTTTTAAACTATACAGGCCAAACCAAAAAGCACGTTATGCGCTTATTAAGAATATGGCTTATGTTATTAACGGTTCAGATTCAATGTTAACATCAGCATCTTTGAACCCAGCTATATCTTATTATTACAAACATGGATTGCCTAATGAACGCTTACGTACCTTATATTGCGAAGGTTATATGTGGCGTTTACAGCATAATACTCCACGAACTATATATGCCTTTAGGAAAGCTCTGGATATAAAGGGAGTTACAGACTCAGTTATACTATCCTTAGTTCGTCTGAACTTAGATACAGAACTGAACACACTAAATAATATACAGAATCATATATCAAATGACTCTGTAGCTTATATAACTATATTACAGCAATATGTAGCCGAAGCTGACAAAAACTACGAATTGGAAAAGATAAGCATACTATCAAATAACAAAGCTTTAAAAGCTACACATATCACCCTTCTCGTTATTATTGCATTTGTAGTCCTTTCTATAATGACATGGCAACACCAACGTGTAACCCATACCCATAGGCTTTTAGAGGCACAGGAACGGGAAAACCTAAGGCTAAGAGTAGAAAAGGTTGAAGCAGAACGTGATGCGCTAAATGAGGCAATTGAACAAGTGTCTACGTTAAGTGAAGATATACGAATAGTCGTTAAAGAACGGCTGTCAATGCTTAATGCACTTTTAGCTAAAGACCTAAGTAATAATCCTAATTATGCTATTATATATGAGGAATGGCTTGAAAAGGCAAAAAACAATAAGGAGGAATTTATGTATTCCACACAATTAGCATTTAAAGCTTCACACCCCGAATTTATCAGAAATCTTGAAGCACATAATCTTACTGAGTACGAAATAAGCTATGTCTGTCTATATGCTCTCGGTCTGCGAGGTAAAGAGGTCGGAGAATATCTTAATTTACGACGTCATTATAATATTAGCAGTGATATTCGTCGCAAATTAGGTATGAATGAACACAACACCAATCTGGGAATATGGATTCGCAGGCAGCTTAACCAATAAAATCCACTTAAATCGTACATATAAAAAACTTATGTGAAACTTTCAGTCAAATTATATTATAAAAACGATTCACTTTATTAGTAACACATTATTACACAAACATATAAATTTACAACTGTGAAACTTTTTTTCTTGTATTGAAACTTTTTATCCTCTAACTTCGCAATCAACAAACTAATAATATTTATTATACTCATAACACTTATGACAAAGAAATCCTTTTGTAAACAGAGAGTCACACCTCATAATTATTGGCGCGACAAGTATATAATCTGTAGTGAACTTTTACTGTTCGCACCCGGACCTTTCTCATACGTAGGTTTCAATTTTGGCTATACACTCATAGGATATATAGCTAGCCTGCTAGAATTATGTGGAGCGATTATGTTTGCTATACGTTGGTATTGCCTCTTCAAAGGTAAAAGACATCTTAATTTCGAAACTTCATACCTAAGCGGTATTTTTGCTTTACTGTTTTTCGTTTATACTACATCTCTTGTGGGGCTGATATGTATGAGTTATAATGCAGGTATTAAGAGTACACCCACAAATAACCATACTTTTGAAGTAGCTTACTGGTTCTATTTAGCTGCTTCACTACTTATAGCAGACATAATTGCTATAATCATCTACCGTAAAAGACGCTATAACTCACATTATTGCTAAGTAAGATGTATAAGAATTGATTATCCTTAGAGACATAGTAAAGAGCTATCTTTATGGATAATC
>CAMWVA010000150.1 GCA_947177575.1 uncultured Porphyromonadaceae bacterium
ATCTCTTAAAAAAAGAGTGTGATTAGTCGTTGAAGATTTTTAGACGACTTTTCGGAAGTTTGGCGAGAATGCTAATTTAAACTACTGATTTATAGTAGTGTGCATTTGTGCCAAGCTAAGTAAAAGCACATACTTTACTTTCCCTATGGCGCCTGATTCACGTCTGGATAAGCCTGCATGGTATGTGCTGAACTATATAGGCGGTACAATCAGAAACCTTGCTCAGAAAGAGGTTGAGCGGTTTAACTCATGGAATGATACCGCTCTTGAGCTTTTTGCACCGACTTACGTCGTCAGAGAAGAAAAACAGGGGGAGATAAAGTTCCGAACGATTAGCCTTACCTTCCACTATGTTTTTGTTAAAGGTACCTTCGCCGAGGTAAAGCGCCTGTGTGCACAGCCTAACGGCTTCTCCTTCCTTATTGATCACAGTAGTGCAGAACGGTACGCGATAATTGATGACCGACAGATGGTTAACTTCAAAAATATCGCCAGAGCCTATAAGAATTGCCTTCCTTATTTTCCGCTTGATGAGATTGACCTTGAAGACGGTGATCTCGTAGAGGTGGTGAAAGGAGATTTTCCCGGGCTTATCGGCACGTTTATGCCGAAGGCAAAGAGCAAGACCGGCAATATTGTACTTAACGTATATAATAAGGTAGGAACAATCGCTTTCGATGTAAAAGCTACCGACGTCCGCGTACTCGAATTTTCAAGTCACTCTACCCGAGCCAACGACCAAATTGACGCCTTTGTCCCTCATCTGCTTAATGCCTTGCGCTATTTTGACAGAGATGAGGCACTGCCTACAGCACTTGCCGCAAAGCTGTCAGTGTTTTGCGGACGCATGGACGTGGCCAAACTCAACAACCGTAAACTCGATGCCCGGCTTCAAGTGCTTCTCTATGCTGCCAATCATATTATCGGTAATATGCCTGAAGCAGCCAAAGCTCTCGCAAAATACGAACGTGTCAAAGATTCGGTAACTAACGAATGGACAAAGGGTGTGAATAATCTGATACTCTCTGTCATCGCAAAAGATAAAGATAGTCTCTTATCCGATTACGAGAAATTGAAACAACTCGAACCCTCGTCAAAAGCACAGCAGATGGTGAGAACGGAATACGACTATTATCTCTCCCCTGAAAGCTCTCTATGATTTGCACTCTTCCGTCCAGAATTATGAACTATCCGGTCTCGGCATCTTCACCTACCGAAGATTTGCTGACGCTCGGTCAGATTTTTTCCGAAGTAGGCGACTACGCTTCGACAGTTCTGGACCGCGAACATCTTTCGCTGTCGAAGAAGTGTGTAACCAGACTTAGGAAGGTTGTCGGAGAACTGATTTCAAGACACCGCATACAGTCGGCCGAAAATCTCTACGACATGCCGGAAGGCGAATTGGTCAGAAAGGATTTAACTGCCCTGACCGTCGGAGAACTGCACAGCCTCTACCGCCGCTGGCCACTTCGTCATCAGGCAAGAGCCAAAGCCGGGCGCGAGCATCTCACGTATTACTACGAAGGCCGGATAGTCCGCGAACTCCAGCAACGCAAAGCAGCCAACAAAAGCGAACAGTTGAAAATCGACTATTGCGTTATGACCTACCGCAACGAGTTGGATAACCTGTCGTTTCTTCTCTCAAAGCCGCTTGAGGTAAGCCGCAACAGAATTTGGCCGGATCTTACCAGAAGCTATACACCATCAGAGTTAGTCGCCTTAATTAATCTGTATAGCCACTACCGCGACATCGCAGAGCGGGAACTGCTGATTGAGTATACCGACATTGCCATTGACCTGCTGGAAACTGCCGGTGACAAGTCGCAGCTTATGGAATTAGCTTCCGTAATACTTGAATTAGGACGCAGAAAAATCATCACTATTCCCACATGGATTGGTGACTTCTTAGCCGAAGCAATTGCTCAATCGCGCCATAATCCCCGAATTGCCAAGACACAGCTGGTCTTACCGCTTCTTACTCTCCATCTGCACACCGGCAAATCGACACTCGAACAGGAAGCCATCCGTATCATCAACCGCTGCTACAGAGAGGCCGTTAAATCTGCTGCACAGATTAATACTCTCGGCTCACAGACAGACTCTGCTACCCCTGAACTTCACACCGACTTCAGTAACACCATAGACGCACTCTATATAGCCGTGACATACTGCACGTATGTCCGAGACTATGACGTCTGTAAAATAGCCTCCTGCTGGAATAACCTGTGTAGCTGTCTCTTTTCCGATCCGAATACTCAGATTACTCCGAATAGTCAGATTCCTCAGATTATTCTGAATACTCCGATTAATCCGACTGCTCGGACTGCTCCGACTATTCCGATTAATCAGATTAATCAGATTAATCAGACTACATCGGAAATAATCCGACTGTTGACCGTAGTCAAAGAGATAGAGAAATTCATCGAAATCTCTCCGGTATCGAAAGCCTCATTGCAGGCTCTTCTCGAACAGCGTGTTACCGAAGATACCCTCTCAGCCAACATCGAAGCGTGTGCTTTATGGAGATGACCTCACCCATAGATGATAAAGCACTCATACAGATGCTTGACACGAAGCTGGTGAATTTCTCCGACATCGAAGATGTCACCGGTTTTGCACTTCTGATTTGTCAAGCTGCAAGCTACGGAGGCCTTTTCCTCGACGACCGCAACAAACCACTCCTCACCCGTGTTCGCAAGGCCGCAAAAGACTGGGTACATGCCATCCGCCAGCGCATAGACAATATCTCCGTCGCAGATGCCCTGACCATAATCAACATTTTCGACCCTGTCCACCGCATAGCTTACGGCACTCCCGCCGATTCAGCCTTCATCAATCGCTACACCTTAGCCGCCTTCGACGCCTACATCCGTCCGAACAAACCGGCTGCCGCCCCCGTTACCCAACCAGCCCCCAAACCGGCAATCGCCACTCAAACACTATTCGAAGATAAACCAGCAGCTGCAACTAAACAACCGGCTGCCGCCTACACCAAACCGGTAGACGTCTACACCCTTTTATGGCAAATCAAGCTCGGCCTCAACCGCAAAGACCGGGCCTATTTTTTCCGCCCCCTGCAATGGTACACCACCTCCCTCGACCGCTGGTATAATGACTTCTCCACTCCCTCTACCCCTCCCTCCCTTACCCCCTACGACACTATCCAGCGTGTATCAATCCTGCTTCAAACCGATCTCCGCCCCTATAAACTCCCCAATCAGGACGCCTTCAAACAGCGCCTCTTCAACACCCACCGTCACCTTCTCGATAACCCCTCCACCTACGACCTACCCACACTCAAAGCCCTCTACAATCTCCTCACCTCCTCCCAATCCTACTTCTCCGAAGACGATTTCGACGACTATCTCTGTACACTTTTAGGTACGATTATCATTCATCCGGATGTGAATCGCTTTTATAGCGTTGCTAATTCTCTGAGTTTTTTCTCTTATTTCTTCTAAATAAATTTAAGTTAACTTATGCAGGCAATAATTTTAGCTGCCGGTATGGGCCGACGACTTGGTGAGTTCACTTCTGACAATACCAAGTGTATGTTGGAAGTAAACGGTGTACGCCTCATTGACCGTATGCTGCGACAGTTACAGCAGCTTAATCTGTCACGTTATGTCATCGTCATAGGTTACGAAGGCGAAAAGCTGAAAAATTATCTCACCGAGAATTATCCTTCTCTTCCCATAGAGTTTGTTGAGAATAATGTCTACGACCGTACCAACAACATCTATTCCCTCTGGCTGGCACGGGAATTCATGGCCGAGGAAGAAACTTTATTGCTTGAATCCGATCTCATCTATGAGGATTCTATCCTTGAGGCTGCTGTTAATAGTCCCGAGCCTAATGTGGCTCTTGTCTCGAAGTATGAGACGTGGATGGACGGCACTATGGTCCGCATAGACGATGATAACAACATCGTTAACTTTATTCCGAAAAAAGCTTTTAAGTACAGCGATACTGCTTACTATTACAAGACAGTCAACATCTATAAGTTCAGCCAGGATTTTATCACATGCCATTATCTGCCGTTTCTCGAAGCCTATATAAAGGTATTGGGTGAGAACGAATATTACGAACAGGTGCTGCGTGTCATAACCCTTATCGATACCGCAGGTATAAAGGCACTTCCCATCACCGGCAAACACTGGTATGAAATCGATGATGTCCAGGACCTGCGCATAGCCGAAACCATATTCGCTACTCCTGAAGAACGTCTGCGTAAACTCCAGCACAGTTTCGGAGGCTACTGGCGTTTTCCGGGTCTGCTTGATTTCTGCTATCTTGTCAATCCGTATTTTCCGCGCCGCCGTATGATTGACGAGATGAAAGCCAATTTCGAGCCTCTGCTGCGCGACTATCCTTCCGGTATGGGAGTCAACTCTCTTTTAGCGGGCAAATATTTCGGTATCCGACAGAAATACGTGGTTGTTGGCAACGGTGCAGCCGAACTTATCAAGAGTCTTATGGAAAGCCACGAAGGACGTCTCGGAGTCATTTATCCCACATTCGAGGAATATCCGAACCGACACGATACGGAGCGGCTCGTAGGCTATCATCCGGATAACGATAACTTCTCATACACTGCAGATAACCTTATAGATTTCTTCACGGATAAGGATATAGATACACTTCTTTTAGTCAATCCTGATAATCCTTCCGGCAACTTCATTCCTTTACCGGACCTCTACCGTCTTGCCAGATGGGCACAGGATTCCGGTATACAGCTTATTGTCGACGAATCGTTTGTTGATTTTGCCGACGACGGTATAAATCAGACTCTTCTCCGTAATGACACACTTGAGCGCTTCCCGACTCTCTGTGTCATGAAGAGTATCTCCAAATCCTACGGTGTGCCGGGTCTGCGCCTCGGCGTACTCGCCTCAGCCAACGAAACTCTGATAGCACGTCTGAAGAAAAACGTAGCTATCTGGAACATCAATTCCTTCGCTGAGTTCTATATGCAGATCTACGGCAAATACGAGAAAGACTACGCCCGCAGCTGCGAACGCTTCCGCGAAGAACGGGCCATCTTTCATACCGAACTCTCCTCTATTCCCTATCTCCGCGTCATTCCCTCTCAGGCTAACTACTTCCTCTGCGAAGTTCTCCCACCTTACACCTCTCATTCCCTCACTCTCCGACTTCTCACCGACTACAACATTCTCATCAAGGACTGCTCTTCCAAAAAAGGTTTTCCTGTCGACCGCCAGTATGTTCGTCTCGCTATCCGTGACCACAATGACGATCTCCGTCTTATAGCAGCCTTGAAAGAACTCATCTGAAAGTATGAAGTATGAAAATAGTAACCAATAGTGACATCGAGGCCCTCGGTATTTCTCCAGCTACCTGTGTGGATTGGGTACGTGAGGCTTTCCTTATTAAGGATCTGTGTCAGTTGCCTCCAAAAATATCCCTTCATCCGCGTGGTAATGACTTCATAAATACCATGCCGTGTATTCTTCCTGAAGAATATCATACTTTCGGCTGCAAAGTGGTAACGCGTGTCAAAGGGCAGCATCCGGCTCTTAACAGCGAGATGATGATATTCGATACGCTTACCGGCAAGATGAAAGCTCTCGTTAATACCGACTGGATAACAGCCATGCGTACCGGAGCAGTAGCTGCTTTAGCTATTAATACACTTCGTACTGCAAAAGCTTCAATATATGCTTTTGTAGGACTCGGTGTTATAGGACATGCCACACTTGATTGTCTTCTGGCAACTAATCTGGACCGTCATCTCACGATACGACTCAAACGCTACAAAGACCATGCGGAAAAGACTATTGACCGTTATCGTACCTATACCAATGTACACTGGGAAATAAGCGATACAATGGAGGAACTTGTTACCGATGCCGATGTGGTGGTATCCTGTATTACCGATGCCGACGGTCTTCTTGTAAATGATACTAACCTTTTCAAACCCGGCGTACTTGTAGTACCTGTCCATACACGAGGATTTCAGAACTGTGACACCGTATTCGATAAGGTATTTGCTGACGATGAAGGACATGTTCGAGGATTCCGTTATTTTAATGAATTCCGTAGCTTCGGTGAACTCGGTGATATTCTTTCTGGACGTATCTTGGGCCGTGAGATACCTACCGAACGCATCTTGTCTTATAATATAGGTCTGGCTCTTTTTGACATATTTTTTGCAAACCGTCTTCTGAATTTAATTTAAGTAGGTCTTTGTAGATAGTTATAATTGAATAAATTATATAAAATGTCTAATCAGACATTAAAACAGAGAACTATTTCCGGAATGGTATGGGTAGGTATCCAAAAATTTGGAATTCTAGCTATTACCTTTCTCTCTAATATTATATTAGCGCGTCTTTTAACTCCCGATGATTATGGTATGATCGGGATATTAACTGTATTTATAGCAGTTTCTAACACTTTTGTTGATGGTGGTTTTGGGTCTGCCTTAATCCAAAAGACTAATCCAACCCAGTCGGATTATACTACTGTTTTTTATTGGAATATAATTTTAAGTTGCTTTCTATATGTCTTACTTTATATTATAGCTCCATGGATAGAAACTTTCTATCATAATATATCTGGGCTTAAAAATATTCTGCGTGTCCAGGGGATTGTTATAATTATCAATGCTTTGACAATAGTACAATTTACTAAATTAAGAAAAGCTATGCAATTTAAACTGTTAGCTCGACTTAATGTATATAGTGCTATAAGTTCAGTATTGATTGCTATTTTTATGGCATATAAAGGATACGGAGTTTGGGCTTTAGTTATGCAACAGATAACTTTAAGTATAGCCAATGTAGTGTTACTATGGTATTTCTATGGTTGGAAACCTACAAATGGAATTAAAAAACAATCTATTAAGGAATTATTTAGTTTCGGATCTTTTATTTTCTTTGCTAATATTTTAAATACTATTGGAAATAATATTAACAGTGTTTTGATTGGTAAATTCTTTTCTGCTTCTACATTAGGTTACTTTACACAAGCAAAAAAAATAGAAGATGTTAGTTCTTTAGGATTATTAGCTGTAGTGGAGCAAGTTACTTATCCTATGTTAGTGGAAGTAAAAGACAATTTTACCCGTATGGCTAGAATACTGGAAAAATTCAATAATATTTTATTGGCAATTACTATGCCACTTATGTATTGTATATTTCTTTTAGCAAAGCCAATAATTTTATTTCTCTTTTCAGAAAAATGGCTACCAAGTGTACCTATGCTACAGATAATGTGTATCTATGGAATATTTATTTGTATGCAAGGTTCAAATTATAATGCTATTGCAGCAATTGGAAAAAGTCGTGTGGTATTTAATTGGACAATAATAAAGCGTAGTGTCAACGTAGCTATTTTACTTATTATGTTATCTCTTTGGGACTTTACAGGCTTCTTATGGGGTATCGTCATTAATGCGATATTTATTACATTTTGTAATATGTATTTGGTTGCAAAATATATAAGATTTAGGTTGTACAATCAGATTATAGCTTTAATACCTATTTGTTTGATTACTACATTCCCTTTTATTATTTGTTATGTATTTTATAAAATAAATATATTAAATTTATCTTATAATTATAATAGCTTTTTAAGTGTTATAATCTATCTTATTATATATCTAAGTA
>CAMWVA010000151.1 GCA_947177575.1 uncultured Porphyromonadaceae bacterium
GTTAAAAAGTTGTTCGGTTTTTGTTCGGAAATGCATTTCCGAACAAAAACCGAACAACTTTTTAACGCTCTTATATCATAATGTGCCTACATTTGCGGAAATTTTAAACCTCGTTATTATGAAGAAAAAACTAACGTTTCTATTAATCTTGTTTTCCTTTTTTCTTCTGCCTTCGAAAGCAGAAAATGATTCTGGATATTATGTAATAGGTTTATTTCAGAGCTCTAATTCAGATCCTGAAAAATTAAAATATGAAACTCCTAAAAAAGGTGATAGGCTACCTTCCCGCCCTATTGAATGTTACCTCAGCCTGACTGAAGGTGTAGTCATTCCTACTGTAGATATTCCTGAGATAATTTCATACGAGATCTACGATCTGTCAGAAGCATGTATAGGTATATTCTCGGAGGCTGATGATTTCGTCTCCTTCCTCTTCTCTCAGAGCGGTAGCTTTGAAGTCAGATTCACCACCGATGAATATATCTTCGTTGGATATATCACTTTGTGATAATATGTAAGATTGGTCCGGTTTGACGAAAAGATATGAGATACAAATACAAACTTGGCCTGTATCCATTACAATTTTTGGTTATTCAACAGATATAGGACATTTCTTAGAAACCAATCACAACCGTTGCCACAGTCTCTGACTTTCTATACGAAGAAGTCGGACAAGAAGCTTTGCAAGAGAACGCTGAGAAATTTTTTATCAGCCCTGGGGCAAGATTTGGACATATAAGGAAAAGTCCAAAGGAGAATCCCCACCGCAACACTACCGGTCTGTAAGGAACTGTTGCAGAAGCCTGAGGAATTGTGGGAGGTCGGACACATCGATCTTTTCTTCGGAGATGAAAGACACGTCTGCACAGAGGGATATGTTCTTTACGGCTGGATCTTTCCCGACGGGGGAGTACGTCGTTCCCTCGCAGAAGGAGGATAGACCGTAACTTTCTTCATAATTATGCCACAAAGCAGGACCTCTTCCAGATATTCGAGGATATTCTCTCGAAAATCGGGAAGGAATACTTCATCGAATTTTGTAGACCTGCAGCGTGACATCGTACAATAATATATTAATTAACAAGATACTTACAGTAAATTAAAAATTAAAAGCGATGAAAAAAGAAATTTTCACTCTCGAAGAGCTTCATGAACTGGAAACTCTCGAAATTCGGGGTGGTAATACTGACGGAGATGTGCCTCCACCTCAGGATAAATGTAGTAACTACGCCTTTGGCTGTGGTGGTGGAGTTACACAACCGGGTTGTACCAACTGGGCGGCCGGTTGTGGTGGACTAATTACTTACAACGGCAGTGGATGTTCGATGGCTCAGGGAGGTTGTTAATGGTGGTTAAATAATAGCGAGACAGTGTCTTTACATATATTTATTCTTTTGCTATTCAGTCAATTAATTAAGTATCATGAGAAGACACTGTCTATGGACAGAACAGAGTTGTATGAAACAAAGCTACTATAATTATATAATTCCGGATAATGAGTATATCTATTGGTATAATGGCTTAACAAATAAATTCTTTCGCCTCTCTTACGGATTAAGCCGGAAGGTTCAGTCAATGATGGATGATTACCCAGATGGAAGTTCCTTACCGGATGTGTTAAGAGAGCACCTTATCAACTCAGGATTTATTATTGATGACGGATTTGATGAACTGACTGAGATCCGCAGAAGACATAGAGAAAATGTGGAGAGCCGTAATTATTCCATTGTGTTGATGCCTACACTTGACTGTAATTACCGTTGCTGGTATTGCATTCAGAACCATCTGACAGGATCAAAGATGAGTTTATCAACATTGGAAAAATTAAAACGTCATGTAGACTATATGATAAAAAAAGAGAATATAGAATCTCTTTATATAGACTGGTTCGGAGGGGAGCCTCTTATGTATTTCAACGAGATTGTGGAACCTGTTACTATCTATGCCTTGCAGCAGTGTCATAAGGCCGGCATACCGTTCGGCGTGTCCGCCACTACCAACGGTTTCTATCTGGATTCAGAAACTGTCGTACGATGTGGTAACTTGGGATTCAGACAGTTTCAGATTACCTTGGATGGTAATAAAGAGAACCATGATAAAGTGAAATATAATGGTTCATGTGTGTCCACATTCGATCATGTTCTAAGCAATATAGACCGTGTTATTGATTTTATTCCGAATGTCAACATGATATTAAGAATAAACTACACTCATGATAACATATCAAAAGATATCGTGGCTCAGGTCAACAAACATATAAAATCCTCCAACCGCAAAGCTGTTTTGATATCACCTCATAAGGTCTGGCAGGAAAGTGTGGATAAAAGCTTTGAAACGGTAATGGCAGGTATACTGGAGGAATTTAGTAAATCCGGTTATCGCATACAGAGTTGGAATCCTTCACAGGGTTTTGTTCCGTGTTATACCAATCGCAAATATTATAACGCCATCAATTATAACGGCAACGTGATGAAATGTACAGCCTGTGACGATCTACATAAACCGGATGGTCCGGGGAGACTGCTTGAAGACGGTAGTGTGGAATGGATGGATGACACAGCTGTACGATATACAGAACCAACATTCGAGAATCCGAAATGTCTGAACTGTAAGGAACTGCCGGTATGCATGGGACTGTGCCCGCGTGAACATGTTATGGGTCGTGATTACTGTAAACATATTGTCAGCGATACTACTCTGCAGACATCACTGATAAATCATCTTAGAAACGTTTACAAGACCATATCCTGAATCTATGCAAAATTGTTCTTACCATATTCCGACAATATTTCTCTGCGGCAGACGTTTCCTTGCCTGTATAGTGTTGGCTATCGGCAGTGTGTCCGTCTGTAGTGCGGATACAGACGGCAGGTTGCAGACCGATGTGAAGACAGCGGAAAACGACACTGCTGCGACTGAGCTTCCCGAGGTCGAGATAAAAGCCGACAGGGAGATATATAAGAAAGACCATGTTGTTCTGACGTTGTCTGAAGCGAACCGCCGTTTCGGCTCGAACGCTCTCGAAGCCATCTCCACCCTCAGCCGTTTCATAACCGTGCTCAATTCTGACCGGCTCACTTCCTATCAGGGCCGCAATGTGTATGTCCTGATTGACGGCGTACCCTCGACACCTGAGATGCTGCGGACCTATCAAGCCGGTGATATACGCGATGTGGAATACTACGATGTGCCGCCGGCACGTTACCGTGTCTACACCGAGGGGCCTCTGGTCAATGTGCGTCTGCGCAGACGTCACGATATGATGGTATCGGCATACGTGTCGGCCCAGAGTGCTGTCGCCGACGTAAATACCTCCGATATGGCTGTGCTCACCTATGCTGACTCTCTCAATCAGGTGAAGGCCTCATATACACTCAACCACAGCAACGCCGGGGATCTGATACGGGATATTGAGTATCTGTACCCGGACGGAGGTATGACCATAGAGCATATCGAGGCACGTAACAAGTATCTGATGCAGAATCTGAACCTGTCCTATCAGAGCACCCGGGGACACCATCTGTTCAACGCCAAGGCCCGCTACGACTGGCAGCACAGACTCTACCGTACCCCCGGTTCAGCAGAAATTTTCGAAGATGGTATATCGGTAGAAGGCTTTACGGACCGGCACACACGCACCTCTCGGAAGATACTGAGTGCGGATCTTTATTACTGTTACAGACATTCCGAACGTCGCTCCGTACAGGTTAACATAGGTAATGCCTTCGGTAAGGGTGATCACAGGCAGCATCTGATGCGTGACATACCGACACCGTGGGAAGCACTGAACTATGATATTTACAACAATACCGATAATTCCACCTATAATTTCTCGGGCGATATATCGGGACAGTGTCCTCTCGGCAGCGTCGATCTGAGCGGAGTGTTCCGTTACACGCGACGCAGCCTGAGTCAGAAGGCCACTTCCGGCACCTACCGTTCGTCGGAGGATGAGGAATTCCTTTCGGCGGGTGCCACATGGAGCAGGGGAATAATGACTTTGTCGGGCAGCGCGGGCATGACGGTCATCACCGAAAATACCTCGGCGGGAAAAACAACCTCGGTCTCTCCCTACGGTTATCTCGGCTTCTGGCTTCGTGGCCGTGACCGGTGGAGAGGTGCTTCGGCTTCCCTGACGATGTTCACACGCCAGGGGTCTTTTCCTGCCAGCAACACCACCGCCAACTATACCTATATAGACCGGCGTTACATCTCTGTGGGAAATCCGTCACTGAAGCCTTCGACTGCCTTTGGTCCCGAGATGAGGTTACAGTATTTTGACCCGCAGGGAAAGTGGTTCGTGAGTCTCTACGGTCAGATGCTGCGTATACGGGACGCCCAGGTTCCTCTTGTGTATATGGAGAACGATATAGCTGTGCGTCAGGTTGCCAATCTGCCGCATACGCTGGGTTTCTTCGGTCAGCTTACCGGTAGATGGGTCCCTTTGAAATGGTTTTTCATACAGCCTGTGCTGACCTTCGGAGACACGCGGTACAGCACTCCTTCCGGTCGTGTACACGGAAGTAATCTTCAGTACGGATGTAACGCCACGGTCATGGCCGGTGATCTGTCGGCAGCTCTCGGAGCATTCTCTCCGAAAAAGACGTGGGAGGGTAATACCTGCAGCCGTGAAGCGGCTTTTTTCTTTGTGTCGCTGACCTACCGCTTACGGGCCTTTACATTCGGCCTTACCTATAACCGTTACTGCCGTGGCAGCCGTTATACGGAAGGCGGAGACGGTTTCAGCTACATTCTACGCTCTTACGACCGTCCTTACCGTAACTGGGTGCGTCTGAGTGCCACATGGTTCTTCTCGAAAGGACGCCAGTTCTATCATCCTCAGAAGAGTCTTGGTGATGTCCAGGGTGATGTGGCTCTTCCTAACAACAGATGAAGCCGGTGTGAATGAAAAAAAGGATCAGTTTCGTACGTCAGCGTGACACGATGCAGTGCGGGGTAGCGTGTCTGTGCATGGTGGCACGCTGGTTCGGTCTGCGTTGCGGGGTTGAGCAGATCGAGGAGGTGTGCCATGCCACGGCCGAGGGTGTGTCGCTGAAGGGGATAGGTGACGGGGCTGCCGCCATCGGACTGCGCAGCGTGGCGGCCCGCGTATCCGCGGAACAGCTCGGACGTATGCCGCTGCCTGCCGTACTGCACTGGAACCAGAATCACTTTGTGGTACTTTACGGCATTGACAGGAACGGACGGCGATACCGTGTCGCAGATCCCGGGAAAGGACCGGTCAGTTATACAGCCGCCGAGTTTCTTCCGCACTGGATAAGCGGAAAGACAGGAGAGTCGGAGACGGGCATAGCGATGTTTTTCGAACCTGACCAGAAGTTCGGCGAAATTGTCGCGGAAAATAAAAAAACACGGAGCAGCCGGCGTTCTTTCGGCTTTCTGACCGGTTATATCGCAAGATACCGGAAATATTTTCTCCATATTTTTCTGGGTCTTCTGACAGGATGTGTGCTTCAGCTTATAATGCCCTTTCTCACCCAGCTTATTGTGGATACGGGCATACGTCATAAGGATATAGCCTTTATCTGGCTGGTACTGGCCGGCGAACTCATGACGGTGACGGGACGTACGGTCACGGACTTCATACGCCGACGGCTGCTGCTGCATATATCGATGCGTATCAATGTATCGCTGGTCAGCGATTTCCTTATCAAGCTGCTGAAACTGCCGATGTCGTTCTTCGACACACGTCTGACCGGAGACCTGCTCCAGCGTATGGGCGACCATTCGCGGGTACAGTCCTTTCTGACCGGACAGACCCTCGGCGTACTTTTCAGTATAATGAGTATGATGGTCTTCGGAGCGGTACTGTTTGTCTACGACCCTCTTATCTTCGGTGTCTTTGTGCTCGGCAGTCTGTGCTACGGTCTGTGGACGGCTTCGTTTTTAGGACGCCGCAAAATACTTGACTACGAGCTGTTCGAGCAGCAGGCCGTGAACCAGAACCGTACCTATCAGTTTATCACTTCGGCACAGGAGATAAAGCTTCAGGACTGCGAGCGGCGCAGGCGCTGGGAATGGGAGGACACGCAGGCGGCTCTGTTCACCGTACAGATGAAGGCGCTGCGGCTGCAGCAGATACAGGAAGCCGGCTCGGTGTTCATCAGTGAGATAAGGAATATCCTCATAACCGTTCTGGCAGCCGGAGCCGTTATTGACGGACGGATGACACTGGGCGCCATGCTGGCCGTGCAGTACATAACCGGTCAGTTGGCCTCGCCGACAGCACAGATCATGGGTTTCATCTACTCCCTGCAGGATGTGGCTATCTCGCTCGAGCGTATCAACGAGATACACGGACGCCGTAACGAGGACAGCGGGGAAGGATTGCTGGAGGCGGATTTCAACGGAGCAGGGAGTATAGAGCTGGACAGGGTGTGTTTCCGCTATGACCCTCACGCGCCGGAAGATACACTCGGAGACATATCGTTCAGTATCCCGGCCGGTAAGGTGACGGCCATAGTGGGCGCTTCGGGCAGCGGCAAGACTACCCTGATAAAGCTGATGTTAGGTTATTATCCGGTGCGTTCGGGCAGTATAAACGTGGCCGGGAGAAATATCGGCGCCTACAGTATGCGCAGCTGGCGCCGCCGTTGCGGGGCTGTGATGCAGGACGGTGTCATATTCTCCGAGTCGGTGGCGCGCAACATCGCTGTCGGTGACGGAGACATTGACACGCCCAGACTTGAGAGAGCGGCACGGACAGCCTGCATACATGACTATGTGATGTCGCTGCCGCTGCGCTATGAGACTAAGATAGGAAAAGACGGCACGGGACTGAGCCGGGGCCAGCAGCAGCGCATACTCATAGCACGCGCGGTGTACCGTAATCCGGACTTTATCTTCCTGGACGAGGCCACGAACGCCCTTGATACGGTCAACGAACGTGCCATAACGGACAATCTCGGTGAATTCTACCGAGGCCGTACGGTTGTGGTCGTCGCCCACCGGCTTTCAACAGTACGTAACGCCGATCAGATAATCGTGCTTGACAAAGGCCGTGTCGCCGAGATTGGTACACACGAGACTCTGACCGGGAAAAAAGGCCTCTACTACAGTTTGGTCAGAAACCAACTCGAGTTAGGCTCTTAGCTCTCCATCAGATAACTCGGATAACTCGGATAATTCAGATAACTCAGATAATTCGGATATGACAGCCATGAATGACGAACTACATTCGGAGAAGGTACGCGAACTGTTAGGCGAGATACCGTCTTCACTGATAAGATGGAGTACGGTAGTAATCACAGCTATCCTCGTAATACTACTGTTAGCTGCGGTATGCCTGCTGCCTTATCCCTACTCGGAAGGAGAAAGCATAATACAGCATCTGTTGTTCCGCTGACAGAAGCAGAGACAACATTTTTACGCGCAATATATCGGGGGTATGGCTGATATTTCTGCTGTCAGGAGAGAAGGTGCGGAGTGCAATATGATGAAAAAAATGTGATACTGATACGATATTTCATCGATT
>CAMWVA010000152.1 GCA_947177575.1 uncultured Porphyromonadaceae bacterium
AATTGCCACCTTAAGCAGAAGCGGCTTCCGAGCAATCGGAAGCCGCTTTTTTGTTCGAGTAATCGGATTTCTCCGAATTATCCGAATTATCGGAGTTATCGGAAAAATCGGAGTAATCCGAGTTATCGGAAGCATCCGAGTTATCAGATTTATCGGAGCAATCGGAACTATCTGACTCATCGGAGCTATCAGATATAATCCGATTACTCCGACTTTTCCGATAACTCGGATAGCTCCGATAAATCTGATAACTCGGATAATTCCGATAATTCCGATAACTCCGACTACCGGGTTAGGATTTTCTCGGCGCTACGGCTACCGTCAGTGTATTCGGTGACACGAAGCGAAAGGCCCGAGGATGGGGTAGCTGTCTGTAGGCCTTCGATAGAGATGTAGTAGGTGCGAAGCGGTGTGCGGGAGTTGGCGTTAAGGGTAGGTACAGAGCTGGTTTCGTAACTTGAGGCATTGAGTTTGTCGGCAGCAATAATAGTACCGGTGCGTGAGTCGATAATAAGGACTGCTACAGAGGTGTCAGTGGGATTCTGTACGCCGAAGCCGTTAGCTTCCTGTTGCATTGGCATTATGAAGCTGATTTCGCTGCTGTCAGATTCTCCGTCGGTCCAGTCTTTGCGAAGTTGGCAGCCTTCTCCGTTAAAATCAGGCCAGATACCCATAGCGACATGGTTGAAAGCTAAGTCTGTGGGTGAAATACGTTGGGCAGGATATTCGCAGTAGAACTGCATATAAGGCCACCATGATTCATCGGCTTCGCGGAGGAACTTTTCTTTGGTGGTACCGCTATAGTAATTGTATTGCCACCACTTTAAATCGTTACCTGTAAGGTTGTCAGCCAAGAGGACGACAGCAGCATGAAGATCAGTATCTGTGAGCGGAAGGGCAAGACGTGTGTCAAAATGTACGTTTATCTCATTGCTTGTATCGTCATAGATGACAGTACTGATTTTGGTTTCGGCTACTGAACTCTCGGCCAATATATTCTCAACTGCTGTCTGTAGATCGTTGAAAAGAGTGGGGCTCTGTGAGGTACTACGATTAAGTATTGCTGTTGGCAGACTTTCGATGGGGAAAGCAGGATTGTTGACGAATGGTTCAGCGTATGTAGGTGCTTCCATAACACCCGTAGAGAATATGTCAGTACAGTGGATACCGATACCGATGAAACGGTCACCATAGAGATCAGAGAACTTCTCCAGACCTGCAGCTCCGGAAGGACAATAACCGCATTTTTCGCCAGTGCCTTCTTCTTCGACACAGACAGACGGGAACCCTTCACCACAACCGGTTGAGCCGGACAAAACCAGCGGAGTGGCGCCATCCATATTAGGAGTGACCGTAACAGTATATTGCATTATCTCTCCTTGTGATAGCGAGAAGGTGCTTTTAAAAGGTAAAGGATAAGAGGTTAAAACCTGACTGAGGTCTTTGTCAGAAGCGTAGGTTTCGTTAATACCGGTTGATGTGGTGAGAGTAGCCGTAAATCCTTTGCATGGTGCAAGAAGATTGACACTCAGGGCCATTTTACGTTTCTTCTCAACAGTGGTGAACATAGGCGTCTTATCATAAATTTCGCCAATGTATTCGCTTACTGTTACAGTACCTATGCCGAGCAGACCGGCATTAGTGCCTTCATTAGCTATTATCAGACTTATATCTTTGCCTGCATAATCACCGAGTGAAATGTTGCACAGTTCATGACTTACGATATTGTTGGCAGCAATGCGAGTAACGAATACGGATTCTTCAGAATTGCCAGATTCAGTATCAAGCACATAAACTTCAATTTTATTGGCTGCTGAGCCATCAGGATTGTAATTAACTGCTGGAAAAGAGAGAATGGCACCGGCCTCAGGCACCGTAAAGACAGGACTGACAAGACGGGTATCGACTTTACCTCCTTCGAGAGTGGAAGAATAGCTTACAGCATAGACGCCGTCAGCGCCCGGAAGACTCATGATCTTCATACCTTCTCCATACTCAAAAAATGATGCTGCATATCCGGAGGGAGTCTTGTCTGTACCTGTAGTTGTCCAGCCTGTAGGTAACGCACCGTCATGGCATTGGCTCCAGTCTTCGTAGAGAGTGTAATCGGTGGCGTAGCTATTTGCAAAGGCAGCCCAAGTCATGAAAGCTGACAAGGCAATATGTAAATTTATCTTCATGGTTATTTGTGAGTTATCGAAATTATCCGAATTATCGGAGCTATCGGAATCATCGGAGTTATCCGAGCTATCGGAATTGTCGGAGCTGTCGGAATTATCGGAGTTATCGGAATTATCGGAGCTGTCGGAATTATCGGAGTTATCGGAATTATCGGAGTTGTCGGAATTATCGGAGCTATCGGATCATGTCTGATAGCTCTGATGGTTCCGATAGTTCTGATCCTTCCGATTTTTCCGATAATTCTGATAGCTCGGATAGTTCCGATAATTCGGAGCAATCTGATTTCTCCGACTGCTCCGATTAATCGGATTATTCCGATTTTTTTACTTCATAATTCGTTTAGACGAGGTGTGAGAGCCGTCAGAGTAACGTGTCACAACAACGTTAACACCCTTTGTCGGCTGTGCAAGACGTTCGCCAGCTACAGAGTAATATTCTTCAGCTATAATCTTACGGTCAGCATTGATAGTGTTAACTCCGCTGTTTCCGGTAGAGGCTACAAGCACATCATCAATAGCAATAAATTGTGCAATCTCAGAGCCACGGAAGGCAATGCGTATCTTCTGACCGGCAAAAGCTGACAAGTCAACTTGTTGCGCCTCCCAGTTTGTGGGTATATCGAAAGTCAGTTTTTCAACTACCTGATATTTAGCAGGGTCATTTCCTTCTCCGACAAGTATTTCAAGATTCTGTTCCATATATGACCAGCTCATAACCATGAAGCGAAGTGTAGTAACACCATCCTCAGGAATTGTTATCTCAGGTGTTGAAGCATAATCGTCAGTATCAAAATAATCGTAGGATATAGGACTGTAGCCCATAAGTATCAGTCCATCATTACCTTCGTATGGCAGAAGATCCTGATTTTTAAATGCTTCAATATATGGAGAAAGTTTCTCCCATGTGTTATTATCGCTGTTTGCATCGGTTATAATCCAGTCAGAGTCGAAATTATACTCAAAGCTTTCATAGAAAAGTGCTTTGCCGAGTTCTGATTCTTCTGCACTACCTTTACACTTCAGCTTGAAATCGCCAATATTAGTAGAGATGGTAAGTTCACTTTCATATTCACCTCCCTTTTCCGGTACAAATTCTACCATAAGGTTTAGATTTCCTTCGTTTATACCAAGCGACTTCGCAACAAACGGGCCGTCGCATACAGAGGCTAACAGTTCAGGTAGCTCAGAAGTATAGTCGATTACAGTAATAGGATAGTGCCCGGCACAACCTACATATACAGGTGAAGGATATGTGACTTCTGTAGTTGAAATATCAGCCTTATGATCATCAAGATTCTCAAGACGCAAAGCTATCTCAAAGAGTTTCAGACGGTCTTCACCGAATACGAATCTCTCTTCGTTGGAGGTCTTTTTATAGGTGAAACGTACTATATGACGTCCAGTTTTAAAGGTAAGTTGTTCGGGTGTGTAAATATCAGCAGAAGCGCAGTTTACGCCCATTCCGCCTACCATTTCCTCCATTCCGCCGTCAATAGTGAAGCGTGTGCCTGAGACAAGAGAAGGAATGTCCATGAAATAGAATATATCTTCGGAATCGTTGAGAGCGTCCCATGAAATCATACCTACTTTGCCTTCGGGAACTTCAAATATAGCTTCGATCCATGATTCAGTGATACCATCAATATCAGCTTTTGAAGTTGAGTTGTACAAATACTTACCATTATCGCTGACTTTGAAGGGCCATGCTACGTCTGTGTTGAAAGCAATCTTACCTTCAGTGACAAATTTAGAATAGTCGTAAGGTAATTCTTTACCTGTACCTTTACATTTGACTGTAAATTCACCGGCTGTAGTAGCAATAACTACTTCACCTTCGTCGATTCCCAATGCTGAGGCAGTCCATGTGAGAGGTACTTCTATTTCACCACCCTGAGGTACAGAAATAGCAGGGATTTCGCCTGAGAAATTGCCGTTACCACGTATTTCAGTGACTTTAAGTGCTTCTTCACCTAAATTAAGTAAAGATACCTTACTCTTCATTTCTACTGACAAACCGTCATAATAGGTAGTACCGAAATCAGCTGAGTTGTTTACTAAATAAGCAAAATTTGCCTGAGTAGGCATCAGCTGTAAATCAAGATTCCATACATACCCTGTAGAAAATGTGTCATATTCTGCCCAGTCTATAGATATATTCTGTGAGAAAGCAACCTCATGATGACCTGAAGACAATGCTACTACCCCCGACATATCAACCGGGGCAGAAGTCTGAACATAGTAGTCATATTTTATAGGCTCTTCATCAAGATATATAGTCAGTGTGTTGGGCTGTTTTGTGATTTGAGCGGCATCCCATGAAAAAACGCCTGTCTCACCCTCAGGAATGTCAAGTTTACATATAAAGAATGACTGGGTGTTATCTCCTTTTCTATTGTTAGTTGACATAGCGGCGATATGACCGTCAAACTCGGAAATAACGAAAGGGTAGACCGGAGACATTTCGAATTCAATGGGTGCTGAACCGGCTTTGGTTATCTTTGTATAGTCGGGTTGTTCCCATACATCAACGTTTACTCTGACTGTAAGAGGTTCGTTACCGGTAGATGAAGTGATAGTAAGAGCACCGTCAAATATACCTGCCTGTGTAGCGTTAAGAGTTACTTCGATAGTGCGGGAAGAACATGCAGGGATACGACCTTCAGATGTAGACACTGTAAGGTCGGGAGAAGATGATGAAATCTCAAAAGTAGTTTCTTCACTGCCGGGATTATAAATATAAAAATTTTGTTTTATGGGTATACCGGCAGCTATAAACAGACCGTCAAAGTCAAGTGAGTCGGTTGATACCGCCAGATTTCTGTCCGGAGTAGCAAGAGTCATTGTGACACCGGGCTGATAATAGTCATAAAAGGCCATAGTCTCCCCGGCAGTGTTGAAGGCGTATGCACCGTACCCGGTGTCAGAAGTCAGAGTAGATAAATCTTCCGATACTCTGAATACAAGCTTATCTATAGTAGTAAGATTCTCACCTGTCATGTTTCCGGCGAAAAGCATGATAGTGTACGGAGCATTGTTCGTAACACTATACATGTCGGCTAATTTGATAAAATCACTTGTCGGTTTGTCAGAATCGTATTCGGTACCAGTGATTGTAATCGTACCGGCGCGATCATCATACTTACCTTGTACGGCATATTCTTTATCGACTTCATCAAAGTAAAGATCGACAAGTCCATATATAGTAGCTGTCTCGCCGTCTATTTCTATACGTGTACCGAACTGACGTGTAGGACCATTCGTAAGGTCTAAACCATTGTTACCATAACATGATTTGGCCACCGACCAATACATAGAGCCGTCGGAATTTTCAGCTGTAGGAGCGGCCATCGGTGTTGGATGTTCCTTACGCGGAGTACGTTGCTCGAGCAGACGGTTTTCAAGCTGTTCACTTGTTGGACGTGATAATGCCCACATCGTAGTACCGGCGGCTCCAAGGGCCATGACACACGCGAGAATAGGGTATCTTACTTTCATATTCGTTTGGTGTTGGGTTAAAAAACTTTTTGCAAAGGAATATGAAATATTATCAAAGTGCAACTTTTGATAGTACGGACTCAGCCATTGGCTGCAATATGACACCGAATGGCTGATTTCGTACTATTCTTCGTCATTTTTGTTCTGATTGCTTTCTGCAAGGGCAAGTTTGCGGTATTCGGTAGGTGACATTCCTACTTGCTGTCGGAAGGTGGAATAGAAAGTTGAAGCTGACAGAAAGCCGAGTTGTGCGGCAAGGTCTTTCTGCGTAATTTCGACTGACGGGTCAGAGAGTATACGTACAGCTTCTTTGATGCGTCGTGAGTTCATAAATTGCAGATATGACTTACCTGTTCTTTCTTTAATAACCTGTGAGAACCATGTGTGATTACACCCCACACGTTCTGAGAATATATCACGTGTGACAGTTGTATCGGTATAGATACGGTTTACCTCCATTTCGTGTTCGATGCTGTTCCAGATAGCCTCGGCTCTGTCAGATGACAGACCTTTGGAAGTATCATTGTTGTCAATGCTCGTAGCCGATTCGCTACTGTCAGTAGAATCTGGCTGATTAGGAGTTAAGGGTAGGGAAGTAACGGGACGCTCTAAAAGAAAATCTTTCTGCTGACGTACTATCAGACGGTGCATACTCCGTTTACGCAAAGTATAGAATAGATAGAAGGCTGTTATGACAATCAGAAGTATCACCGCTGCCCATATAGTGATGGACTGACGTTTCATGGTCTCACGGTTGCGCGCCAGTTCGAGTTCTTTCTTTTCCACATCGAAGCGAACCTTATAGGTATTTATTTCTTCCATGTTGCGCAGGCGATTCAGGCTATCACGCGCATTTATATAGAGTTCAAGATAATTTAGGGCCTGTGAAACATCACCGAGCAGCCGATAATTATCCGACATTATACGCCATGTGTCAATATGTCCGAAGCCGCGACTGTCAATCTCGTGATAGGCATCTTCAGCTTTACGTAACATTCCGTTTGACTCGGTATAGTTACCTATACTATTCAGCAGCTTACCGTATGTGAGATAAATATTAGGTGATATAGCTTCCTGTTGTAAGGCTGCCTCAAGTTCGCACCGAGCAGCTGTAAGGCTGTCAGTAGCTATATAATATTTACCTCTCAAAAGGTGGTAAAGATAATCACTGCCAGCATCACGGACACTTTCTATGTAAGGTAGAGCACGTTCAGGGCGATGTATAGTCTCGATATAATATTCGGCACATCGTTGGGCAGCCGGCAACAGCAGTACTTTATTGTTATGGGAAAGGGCATAGTTGTATATGTCAAGGTCGTAACTGTGTCCGAGTGTATCGCCGATTGAGTGATAAAGTTCGGCTATATTACATTCGGCTGATATGATGAAGTTGCTTGCATTGATACGACGGGCATATTTTATAGCTTCTGAATAATAGTGTCGTGCCTGTGAAAAGTTACACTCATATACAGTAGCATATATACCTAACACATTATAGACCCACGAGAGCAGTGTATCGTTGTCGGTGGTAAGGGCTATTTCCTCAGCTTGCTTTACCAATGCCAGTCGTTCTTCACAGCTGGCCGAAGTCTTAGGATAGAACCCCTGGGCTAACAGACCGTAGGCTTCAAAGGTCTTATCACCGATGCTTACAGCTTCTTTATAAAGTAGTCTTCCGAGTGAATCACTGGTGCGGAAATCACTTTTACGTGCAGCGTCTGTAGCACTGCGGAATAGACTGTCAAGATGCTGTCTGTGTATTATATTTCTCTCTGTTCTATGTTTACAGCCGACAAC
>CAMWVA010000153.1 GCA_947177575.1 uncultured Porphyromonadaceae bacterium
GTCCGGAAGTGAAACACATACAGAATTTAAAATTTATGCTTTTTAATTTGCCGTTTAGGATAGAATGTGCTAACTTTGTTGAATTAAGTCTAATAAACACACCTTAACATCAAAAATACATATCATGGAAACAAACTGTAAGTCAGGTTTTCGTATCGAATCTGACCTGATAGGTGCCCGCGAGGTGCCTGAGTGCGCATTATATGGTGTCCAGACTCTGCGCGGCATCGAGAATTTTGAGATAAGCAAATTCCATCTCAATGAATATCCAGCCTTTATCAAAGGACTTGCCATTACAAAAATGGCTGCTGCCCGTGCCAATCACGAACTCGGTCTGCTCACAGACGCTCAGGCTAATGCTATCACTCAGGCTTGTCAGGAGATTATTGATGGCCAACATCATGAACACTTCCCTGTAGATATGATACAGGGTGGCGCCGGTACTACCACCAACATGAATGCTAACGAGGTGATTGCTAACCGTGCTCTTGAAATCATGGGTTACAAACGTGGTGAATATAAGTACTGCTCACCTAATGATCACGTGAATTGCGCTCAGTCAACCAATGACGCCTATCCATGTGCCATCCACATCGGTATGTACATCTCTCATCTCCGTTACATGGAGCACTTTAAGACTCTTATCGCTGCCTTCCGCAAGAAAGCTGAAGAGTTCGCACATATCATTAAGATGGGTCGTACTCAGCTCGAAGATGCCGTACCTATGACCTTAGGCCAGACATTCAGTGGTTTTGCCGCAATTCTTACTGACGAAATCAAGCATCTTGATGAGGCTGCTGCCGACTTCCTTACCGTCAACATGGGTGCTACTGCTATAGGTACAGGCATCTGCGCTGAACCGGGTTATGCCGAAAAGTGTATACAGGCCTTACGTGATATCACCGGTTGGGATATTAAGCTTTCAGGCGATCTCGTAGGTGCTACTTCTGATACATCATGTCTGGTAGGCTATGCCTCTGCTCTGAAGCGTGTGGCTGTAAAGATGAATAAGATATGTAATGACCTGCGTCTGTTGGCCAGCGGTCCGCGCTGTGGTCTCGGTGAGTTCAATCTGCCTGCAATGCAGCCCGGTTCGTCTATCATGCCCGGTAAGGTTAACCCCGTTATTCCCGAGGTTATGAACCAGATATGCTACAAAGTTATCGGCAACGAGCTTTGTGTGACTATGGCTGGCGAAGCTGCTCAGATGGAGCTGAACGCTATGGAACCTGTTATGGCTCAGTGCGACTTCGAATCTGTAGACCTTATGATAAACGGCTTCGAGACTTTACGCACACGCTGCATCGAAGGCATCACTGCCAACGAAGACCGCTGCCGCGCACATGTACACAATAGTATTGGTGTGGTTACCGCTCTTAACCCGGTAATCGGCTATAAGAACTCAACCAAGATTGCAAAAGAAGCCCTTGAGACAGGCCGCAGTGTTTACGAACTCGTGCTCGAACATGGTATCCTTACCAAAGAGGACCTTGACACTATTCTTGCTCCCGAGAATATGATAAAGCCGGTTAAACTCGATATAAAGCCTCTGAAGTAATTTCTGTATTACCTACCGACTTGTAACTTTAAGTCTGAACTAAATAAAGAAACTACCTCCTTCAGAACTTGCCGTTCTGAAGGAGGTAGTTTCTTTATTTAGTTCAGACTATTCTGTCAGGAACAAAACCGGTATCAGAACATCGGCAATTGCCATATAAAGCCTGTAGAAATACGGTTGGTATTATAGTCGGCCTTATCGTATTCCGCACACACGTTAGCTTTGTATTTATAGTTACGTCCTACGTAAGTGAGGAAGAAATGCAGATTGCGGTCCTTGAGTGGATAGAACTCTATACCGGCTGTATATGTCCATGTAGTACGATAATTGCCTTTCTTAACATTAGCATAGTCTTTAGACACACCGGCTGTCTCGTATGAGCCCTTGGCAAAAATATTCCAGCGTGGAGCTACGAAATAGTTAAGATGCAGCACAAATGACATATAATCAGCATTCATGGCATTATGTTCGCCCATATTGCCAACTATACTTGTTATTATGCCCTTGCGGTCGATACCTTCACGCGAATACATCCAGTCGAAGTAAGCACCGAAGCGATCGCTGAAATGGAAGTCATTACCGAGAGCATAATACCACATGTGTTCCTTATAGGTCTCGTTCATAAACGAAGCTGACCAACGTGTGTTCCAAGCCGGGCAGATTGTACCGTTCCAGTTGATAGTATAGACTAACGGTAACTTAGCCGGACGTATGACACCATACATTGCCTCCGACGAACGTGTAACACCGTCAAGCGCCTGAAGCTGCAGCTGCTGTCCGGGAGCAAAATCATAGACTATGCGCAGACCAGTCATGAAGTTAGTCATATTCTCTATCATATCGCAGTAGTCGTAGATTTCGATTGGGTTGATGTCGAACTCGATACCGCCGTATGAAGCACACTGTTTACCAAGTACGAAATTTACCTTATCTACACGGAATCCTACTTCGGCCACGTCAATACTCTGCAGCACATTGTCAAAGTTACCGCCGGGGCCCTCACCCTTGTTAAGACGCTGACGATAACGGTAGGTAATCCAGTCATTGACGTTACCTCTCATCTCCAGACGAAGCTGTTTCATCTCAAACTTACCGCCATCGAATTCATTGCCGGTAAAGTCAGTCTTGAAGTCAGCATGAGTATTAAGATAAAGATGAAATTTATCAGTCTTTTTCTTGATGCCTGATACTTCTTCAAACAGAGATTTCTCATTAAGAGGTGCATCCGAATTGTAGGTCTGGGCCACGGCACTCAGCGCGGGAAGCATCGCGCCGGTGAGCAGAAGGCCTATAGTTCTGTTCATAAATAGAAGGGATATGAAGTTAGGTATAGTTTATAGAAAGAATCGCCTGAGTTTCCAATCAATATTCCATGAAATACTCCTGTATAGTCCGCCAGTCATCAGTCTTGGTAAGAGCAAGCATCAGAAGTATGCGGGCCTTCTGAGGATTAAGTTCCTGTGAGGCTACAAATTCGTACTTAGCATCGTCCACCTCGTTATCAAGTGTTGTAGGACCTGTAGGCACGCGGCTTGAACGAACTACTAAGATGCCTTTCTCGCGAGCCTTAAGCAGAGCCGGGAAAAGATTCTTATGATAGTTACCGTTACCGAGACCGGCATGTACGATACCCTTGTAACCTTTGTTCAGGAATGGTTCCATAACGTCCTCTTCAACATTAGCATAGCTGTAGACGATACCTACCTTCGGAAGTTCCTTAAGGTTAGTCACGTCAAATACTGAGTTGAAAGTGTGACGTTTGAGAGTGATATCGTTATAGAATACTTTACCGTTGAAGATGTAACCGAGCGGACCGGAGTTAGGAGCCTGGAAAGTCTGTACGTCAACAGTATTCATCTTTACAGTACCGTGAGCGTCAAGTATGATACCATTCATAGCAATAAGAACACCCTTACTTGCTGACTGTGGAGCAGCAGCTGTTACCACAGCATTATAAAGATTGAGAGGACCGTCAGCGCTCAGAGCTGTTGAAGGACGCATTGCACCGGTAAGAACTACAGGCTTCTTGCTCTTAACCGTGAGGTTAAGGAAATAAGCTGTTTCCTCCATTGTGTCAGTTCCGTGAGTTATAACGATACCGTCCACTTCATCGGAAGCTAACAGTTCATTGATACGTTTAGCCAGTGTCAGCCACACATCGTTGCTCATATCCTGCGAACCGATGTTAACCACCTGTTCACCGGTAATGTTTGCCAGTTCGGTTATGGCAGGGACAGCCTCAAGCAGTGTCTGAATAGTCACACTGCCTGCTGTGTAGTTAGTCTGAGTCGAGCTTACTCCTGTACCGGCTATGGTACCGCCTGTAGCAAGGATGTAGATGTTAGGTTTGGCCGCCATTGCGGTCAGTGCCGACATGATCACAGCCATTGTCAGCAACGCAAATCTTCTGAGTTTTGTCATGTTGTTTTAGGTTTATAAATTAGTATTAAGCATCTTATAAAGATAAGATTTATAAGATTTATAAGATTTATAAGATTTATAAGATTTATAAGATTTATAAAAATTTACTTATAAATTTGTATCAAAAGCAGTCCTACCGCTATCGCCACAACAGTAGCGATTATACCCGGCTTCATAAATGAGTGGTTCAGTATCCACTTACCTATATGGGTCGAGCCGGTACGGTCAAAGTTTATAGCTGCTACGATAGTAGGATAATTAGGTATGAAGAAGTAACCGTTCACAGCCGGAAACAGAGCTATGAGCATCCATGGCGAGAGTCCGAGTGCTAAACCGAGCGGCATGATAGCACGCACTGTGGCAGCCTGACTATAAAGCAATATTGACATGATAAACAGAGCCAGACCGAAAAGCCACGGCATATCACGTACCACACCCTCGATTGATCCGGTTAAAGTATCAATATTACCGTTAATGAACGTATCACCCATCCAGGCAATACCGAAGATAGCTATCACAGCCTGCATACCTGCGTTAAATACGTTGCCTTTACATGCCTCGATACCACTGGTACGTGTAACTAGCATTATAATTGCAGCTGTCGAAAGCATAAGCATTTCGATGATGTAGGGCATATCAACCATCTTACCATCGAAACTAGGACGCATCGAAGGTATTGAACCGAAGAGAACTATAAGCACGGTTGAGAGTACAAAGAGTATAACCGATGTACGGGCATGAGCCTCGTTATGCACTACAGCAGACTTGACATTCGATTTATCAAGCATACCGGCTGCAAGACGACGCTGGTATTCGGGATCCTCTTCGAGTTCCTTACCTACACGTTTTGAGAAGAAGGCGCCTACTAACACACCTATCAGCGTAGCAGGTATTGTGACTTTTAAAATATCAAAAAGCGAAATGTCCATACCGGCAAACATACCTAACAAAGCTACTGTGGCAGCTGATATAGGACTTGCCGTGATAGCCTGCTGCGAAGCAATAACAGCTATACCTAACGGACGTTCAGGACGTATCTTGGTCTCAGTAGCAACCTCGGCAATAACCGGCAGTACCGAGTAAGCCACGTGACCTGTACCGGCGATAAATGTGAAAAAATAAGTTACAAGAGGACTGAGGATTGTAACCTGCGACGGATTCTTGCGTAGTAACCGTTCGGCAAGATGTACCAGATAGTCAAGACCGCCTGCGGCTTGCATAGCTCCGGCAGCCGAGATTACCGCTGCAATCATAAGCATAACGTCAATAGGAGGCGATGTCGGTTCCAGGCCGAAGGCGAATACCAGAATTGAAAGTCCGACTCCGCCCATGACACCCAGACCGATACCTCCTAAACGCGCACCGACGATAATAGCGGTAAGCACAAAGAGTAATTGAATAATCATGATGTGTATTAGATTTTAGATTGTTGGGTTATTAAACTTCAAGGTAACTGTATGACACCTCTCTGGTGACAATGTGCAAATTTAGGTAAAACTATCGACTCTACCAACGTTTTTCTGAAATTAAAACCTACCTTTTCTCTTCTGAACTGTCATTAAACCGAATAACAGTATCACACCTGAAAGAAAAACCAGTAGTCTTTATAACAGACTGTACAGTTGTACTACCTCACCTATGCGAAAGTCTTCTCTAAAAGAATGAATAAAATGATACGTCGAATCAGAGTATACGGTTTAAGTTAAAACTATTATATGTTCTATACTCTATAATTCCATGTCTGTCTTCTATTCTTATATCTCCCGGACGTGTCTTTAGCTTAGGAGATACGGGAAGTCTAAGAAGAACTCGTCTAAATATTACATTTTCTCTACTAAAATCTGACATATTATTTACCTGTCTGATTCTGAACGCAGAATTAATTATATAATTCATAAACTCGTATCCGGCAGCTAACTGTTGTTCAGCTCCTGCAGTAGTACCGCGCTTCATCTCAATCAGTATAATGTACACAATACTATTCTTCTCAGCTAAAACAATATAATCACAAAATGCACGTAAGCTTTTGGGAGCATCATCAGATCGTTTAGGTTCATGATGAGAAGAATTAAAGAAAGGCATAAAATCACCTTTTTCTTTTTCATCAAAACGATATAAAGCTATTTGAGAAACCGATGTACCTATATTCACTTTAACTTTGTGAGGTTTATATTCACTCCCTTGATCTTCCGTCATTACTAAGGCTTCACTACCCTCACAGAGATATTTCTTATTGAGAATAAGTCTCAGATATTCGAAATTAGTCATTAGAGGGCTCATGTAACAAGTCATATAAGTTTTGACTCATCTCATTTTGTGTAGTAATCGTATTATCAATGGACTCTATACTAAAGCCATCACAATATACAGGTAAAGGTATAACCTCAACCCTATTACGTTTTCCAGGCTTGAAATAAAGTACTTCCAGTTTTTCTTTATCAAGACCTTCTTCCTTAGAATACATCTTACTTATAGCTTTTGAAACTATATTATTTTGTCTGGCTAATAATTCGTTAGCCATAATAAGATTATTAAATTCACGAATTATATAATCGCTATGAGTGCTTATTACCATTCTAAGTCCTTTGTTAACCAATTCAGCGAAAATACGTGCTAAAATACACTGATTCTCCGGATGCATATTCATCTCCGGTTCATCAATAATCACCAAATCATCTCTCTTAGCTAAATGTTTAAGATATAGAATCAGCGAAGAAAGAGTTTTGACAATCGAAGAAGCTATATGTATAGGCAAACGCTTAGAACTCTTAGATGCAGATAATGGTATAAACTCTACAGCCCCTGTTGTCTTGTCTACGTCTATAGTTCCCTGTAGCAACTCTCGTTCGAGTCTTTCCGCATAATCCCGATACTCTCCTGTTTTTTTCTGTATGTTCTCTAAATCATTGGCAATACGCAGACTGTCACGAACCGCAAGCGGATAACGTGAAGATTCATTATATATAATTTCTTTTACCTTATCTCCTGAGACTTCAAGCAACTTATCAATCAGCTCAGACCGACTTAGAGAAAGCTCGGTCTTAAATGTATAGATTGAATTACGTTCCACCGTCAGCATACGTGCGTCTGAAGACGGAGCATGAGCATAATCCTGCAACAAAGAATATATAACGTTCGATAGCCTTAATCTTTTCTGAGATTCCGGCCATTCTTCATTAAGATAAGTAAAATACAGACAATCGGAATTTTCAGCTTTTGTAACTACTAACCATGGAACTGTCCCAACAACAAAAGTTCTGTCCAGTTTTTTAGAAAAAAAGTATTGATTATATGTAGTCTCAGTACAGTTCATATTCAGTTCAAACAACCTGAATATAGTTTTATTAGATTCCGGAGTTAAACCGAAAATATTATATAAACGCTGTTTTATATGTATACTTTCAAGTTTAAGGTAGGTGTTAATAG
>CAMWVA010000154.1 GCA_947177575.1 uncultured Porphyromonadaceae bacterium
AACAAATAACATCTTATGCTAACATCAATTCGGCAGAAGCTGATTCTCGCTTCATTTACGCTGTTTCCGGGCTTTACAGCGGGAGCAGCTATACTGAGCGTTGAAGAGGCCAAGGACGTCGCCGCTGATTTCTTTCAGTCAAGCGAGCTCTACCGGCTGGCCGACAGGGATGCTTTCACCCTTGTTTACACGGCTACCGATGATGCCCTGAATCCGGTCTGTTACGTATTCAATGCGAAAGACGGGAAAGGTTTTGTGATAGTATCGGCTGAGCAGAATACTCTGCCGGTCATCGGTTACTCCGACACTTCCGTATGGAGTATGGATGGTGTTCCCGAGGCTGCCGCCGATATTCTTTCTACCCCGGTAGTGGGTGTCTATGACGGTGCTTCGATAGCACGCGCACCTCATAGAGCGGCTTCTACACAGAAGGTTCTCGATACTCCTACATGGAGTCAGGAAGCACCATTCAACAACAACATACCTAACCGCCGTCTGACCGGCTGTGTGGGTGTGGCAGTTGCCGAGATTATGAAATATCATAATTATCCGGCTTCGCGTCCGGCTGATCTGATTAATGCCGGGCAGTCAACCGGCTATAACTGGGACACCATGCGTATGGACAACCACCGCACCGGCTATACAATCGAAGAGGCTGATGCTGTAGCAACCCTTGTTGCTGACGCCGCTATCGCTATCGGTACCGACTTCGGTATGTCCAGCTCAAGTGCCTTTGAAGTTAAGGTACCGTACGCACTGACCTCGATGTTCGGTTATGACGCCGGTGTATCTTATAAGAAGCGCTCGGAACTTGACAAAGCTACCTGGGATAATATAATTGTAGCTGAGATTGATGCCGACCGTCCGGTACTTTACTGCGGTCAGGACGTATCAGCCGGCCACGCTTTCGTGTGTGACGGCTATGAGATGCGCGGTAATACTCCTTATCTCCATATCAACTGGGGCTGGGGAGGTTCAGCAGACGGTTACTATGCTTCCGACGCACTGAATCCGGTAGTCAGCAAAGCTCATCATTACAATGACCTGATGACTATCGTCTACAATATCAAACCCGCTACCAATACTCTCGAATGGTCACCTATACATATCACCAGTGATGAAGGTCAGGTAGGCCTTACTCTTGATACAAACGACATAACTTCGGGTACTTTCACAGTACGTGCCGGAGCTCTGAAGAATATCTCGAACACCGATTTCAGCGGTAAGTTAGCAGTGGCTCTTTTTGATGCCGCAGGTAATCAGAAAGCTCTTTTGAACGACGGCAGCAATTTCAGTCTCTGGGCACTTCAGATACGTAACCCACTTTATGTCGATTTCACCTGCGCTCTTCCTTCGGGTGTATCGGTGAACGATGGTGACGTGGTACGTCTTGTGACTCAGGCTTCCGGTGATTCGAAATGGCTTCCTGTAGCCGGTGACGGTAATGTATTGGCACCCGGTGAGATGCTTGCAAAGAATGGTCAGATACCTTATTTTGCAATTAATGTACCTGCATCTAACGGAGACTATGATATAGAGGCTGCTGATTTCAGAGTGATAAAAGGCCGTGATTACTCGTTCAAAGTAGTTCCCAAGTCGGCTGACAAAGTTATTACTGTTAAGGCTAACGGCTTTATCCTTACTCCCGATGCATCTAATAATTATCGTCTTAACAACGTACTCGCAGATCAGGATATAAAGATTAATGTTCAGAATCTCGCCGATGTGCAGTCTAAGAGTGTTCTCTGGCTGCAAGCCGGTCAGCTGCAGTATATGCTTGACGATAATGCTACTGCTACAATCACAGATCTTACGCTGTTTGGCACAATGAATGTCGATGACTTCACTTTCATACGTGAACGTATGAAGGTAGAGCGTCTTGATCTTTCACAGGTCAATATCGTTGCAAGCGGTGTTAACCCTGCAAATGCTATTCCTGCAAAGGCATTCAGACAATATAATTCGCTTAAGACTGTTATACTGCCTTCGAATCTCGCTACTTTAAAGAACGGCTGTTTCATGCAGTGTAACGGTATTGAATCTATTGAGATTCCGGCTTCAGTAGGTACATGGGAGTACAATGTATTCGCAGCTTGTAGAAATCTTAAAGAGGTTACTGTACGTCGTGCCACACCGGCATGGGTTAACTGGTGTGTATTCACAGGCACTCCTCAGACTAAACTGACAGTACCTGTAGGTGCTACTGCGGCTTATCAGGGAAAGGAATACTGGTGTGACTTTAAGGAATTTGTTGAGCGTGATTTCAGTAAGGAGACTGTCGATACTTACCGTGTCACTCTACAGGAAGACAAAAGACTTAATATAACACCTCTTACCGAAGGTACCGAGGTTACACCGGGTACAAAATACAGTTTCACTGTTGACTGTGATGATTCGCTCGGTGATGCCAATATGGAGGTTTATGCTAACACCACACGTCTCTATGCTGATGCCAAAGGTAATTACACCCATGAGGTTAAAGCCAATACTCTCTTCCATGTAGAGTTTAAGCAACCCGAGGCTACAACAGTTGATAAAGACTGGAAACTCTCAGGTGCCGCCGGCGGTACAGGTCTTGTTACCGATGTGGTAAATGTACCCTTCAATAGGCCTTTTAATGTCAGAGTTAATGCTATCAAGATATCTGATGCTATTTATGCTTCCAAGTTCTATGCTATGGTTCTGACTGATAAGAATGGTGGTATCAAAGAGTTCATATCTTCGATTATGACCAATCTTGGAAGTAACTGGAACAATATCGTCTATAATTTCAGCTGTCAGGTACGTGAGGCTTCTATAAAGGAAGGTAACGAAATCCGTCTTGCTACTTCCTATAATAAGAAGAGCTGGACACTCGTTGAAGCTGAAGGTAGCGGTATTACCGACCGTATCAGTGCATTAGGTAATCCTGTTGTTTACCACAATGTCAATATGCCTCAAAGTATAAACGGTGGTAAAATAGAGGGTGCTGTTACAGAAATAGTACATGGTATGCCTCTGAATCTGAAGGTTACTCCAACTTCGCCTGCTCAGCGTGTGACTTTGACTGTCAACGGCGAAACTAAGGCGAACGGTGTAGCTATTGCTAATGTTTCGATTCCTGCCGTTAAGGAAGATCTTGAAATCGCTATTCAGATTAAAGATGCCGGTGCCGGTGATTATACTGTTTTAAATGTTCAGGAGAGCGGATTAGCTTCAAAACTCGCTGAGACTTTTAATAGCATGGGTAATGTTGACCGTGTGAAACTTATAGGCACGATACTTGTAGACGAGTTTGCTGCTTTCCATGGGTATGCTGATAAAATTCTGGATCTTGATCTCTCTGACCTTACTATTAAAGGTCCAGCCATGACAGCAAATTCTATTCCGACAGACGCCTTTGCATCTGAGCAGTCGGGTAGAGTTTCAATTCTCAGAACTATAATTCTCCCGCAGAACTTAGAGCGTATCAGTGATAATGCTTTCAGACGCTGTGGTAGCCTGCAAGAAGTTACTATTCCCGCAAGCGTAACTTATGTCGGTAGTGGTGCTTTCTCAAGCTGTGTAGGCCTGAAGAAAATAATAATGAAGGGCAGTACTGCTCCGGGTACTGGAAGTATGTCACCCTTCCCTGCTGATACATCTGGTATTACTTTGGAAGTTCCAAGAGGTGCTGAAACAGCTTATAAGGTTGGCTATTGGGCTAATATACATCCTGATGTACCTGTAAGTTATAATTGGGTTAAGTTTGATCCAACTCGTGTTAGTATTAACGAATATGGTCCAGGTGGTATACTTCTTGATTTTAATAAGGTAGAATATACTGGCGGGGATGGATTCAGCTATTCAATGCGACTCCCGAGCTGTAGTATGACCAGTGCCAAGAGGGCTGGTGTATATCGTCCTGGAACGGCATATAAATTCTATGATAATGGTACTGAAGTTACGTTCCGTGATGGGCAGTATGCCTCAGCTTTCTCTAATAAGAATCATACTATTGATGTCGTTTTCTATTATCCTATAACATTTGTAGATGGTGTAGGTGATGTGGAAACAGAGATTTTGAATCTTGGGAATAGAGCCTATAACGCTGATATGTCACAATTCCTATCTTCCGGTTATAAGACAGTATATAAGGAAAATGAAGAGTATAAGGTAAAACTAACACCTCCCGCTGATGTTGTTCTGTCGGTGAAGTTAAATACTAAAAATCTGACTAAACGGTCTACTGCTGATACAGATCCTGTATATGAGATTCAGACTACTGATATTTTCCCCGACCAGGAAGGTATATATACTATTCCAGCCTTAGCAGGTGATACAGAGGTAGTGATTTCAGGTGAGTTGCGAATACATGTGGAAGAGGGTGAAGCTGTTTCGTCAGAAATTCTTACAGATATAGACGATGAGGAAGCTGCTGAACTCACTGAGCTTGCTGTTACAGGAGAACTTACTGAGGAGGCTTTAGAGGCTCTTCATGAGAAATTTACCTCGGTTGAAACACTTGACCTTTCAGGTGTTGAGGGTGAGGAAATTCCCGAAAACGCTTTTGAGGGTATGACAAACCTTACCAGCGTTGTTCTCTCGGAGACAGTGACTGAGATCGGTGCCGGTTCATTTAAGGATTGTGAGAATCTTACAACTCTTACTCTGCCTAATGTCGTTGCTATCGGTGAAGGTGCTTTTGAGGGCTGTAATTCACTTACCAGCATTATAATTCCTTCTGCCGGTACAGGTTCTGCTCCTGCTAATGCTCCTGCACGTGTACGTGCCCGTGTAGCTAACGGTACTGCTATCACCGCAGCTTCGTTCGAAGGTATGAACCGTAACTGTCTTATTTATGCAGGCGGTGAATCTATGACCGGTGTAGAAGGTCTGAATCTGCTTGTTACCGATAAGGCTGGTTGGTTAGCTACTGCCGATATAGTGCTTGACGGTGACTATCCGTTCAGCGTACCTTCGGAATTCAGTCTCGGTGAGTATACCATCTCGTTTACTATCGGTGTTCCGGGTAGCGTCGGTACAGACGAATACAGCGGCTGGAGAGGCATTATTCTTCCTTTCACTCCGACAGGTTGGGAAATCGTAGGTAAGGAATATGAGTATGATAACAAGCGAGGCAGTAAGCCGTATTTTGTTTCGTTCGATAATGAAGAGGCAGAGAAGCTGACCGAACAGAATGAGTTTGTTGCTAACCGTCCTTATCTGGCAAGTGTGGCAGCTCCGTTCGAGTTTGTGCCTGTAACTTTCTATGCCAAGGGTGCTGTAATTCCTATCACTCCTATGACTGATAGCATTATGGTTAAGGGTAAGAACTTCTCGCTTATCGGTTCATTCGACGGTGAGACTACTATCGGTACCTGCTACGAACTTAACAAGGATGGCAACTCTTTTGTACTGCCTGAAGCAGATAAGGCAACTGTTCGTCCTTTCGGTGCTTATCTTCGTGCTAATAATAACGCAGGTATACAGAAGTTAGAGATTGGTGAGCATCCTCTCTGGATATTCGATCCTATAGCTGCAGGTCCTGGCGGTACCAAGCTTTATCGTAGCGGTAAAGTTGAACTTGATTCAGAGACTAAGAAAGCGATTGCTTCATCTCACATCTATTATACTGTTGATGGAAGTGATCCGAGCGATCCTGCTAATACTGCAAGAAGAGAATATACAGGTCCTTTCAACAGAATCAGCGATACAATGACTGTTAAGGCAGTTTCGCAGTATAAGAACTGGCTGTCTGATGTTGTTACACTCGATTATGAGTTGAAGAAAGTCAACCTTGACTATGAATTAGCTCAGAACTGGAACTGGATCTCTCATAATATGGAAGAGGCTGTTGCCGTAGCTGATTTCGCTACTCCTGCTATCAACCGTATACTGTCGCAGACTCAGGAAACTGTACGCGATGCTCAGCTTGGTCTGATAGGTACACTTAAGGAACTTAATCCTGCTGAGACCTACAAGGTATTTACTGACGGAGTCACTTCTACCAATGTAAATGGTTTCGCATTTGATCCTTCAACTCCTGTACAGCTGCAGAAAGGCTGGAACTGGATCGGGTGTCCTGTTGACGATGTAAGCCTTCTTGTTTCTGACCTTCTCGCAGAGTTTAAGGCTGAGGCAGGTGATATGTTAGTAGGCCTTGAAGGTTACGTTCAGGCTGATGCCGAAGGTACATGGAATGGTACTCTTACAAGCCTTGCTGCTGGCGGCGGTTATATGTACTACAGTAACTCGGACAAAACTCTTTCTTACAGTTTCGTTCCTGTAAAAGATGCTAAGGATCAGCCTGCTAAGATTGTAAGCAACGCTCCGTGGGCAGTTGATATTCACCGTTATGCTTCCGTAATGCCGGTTACTGCATGTCTTGTGGCTGAGAACGGTACTGAGGTTGATGCAAGCGAATACGCTGTAGGTGCCTTCTGCGGTGACGAGTGTCGCGGTACAGGTGTGTATGTGAACGGTGTTGTTATGATTAATGTACACGGTAATCCCGGCGATCAGCTCAGCTTCCGTTTCATCACTCCCGATAACGAGGAAATGCTTTCAGTATCCGAGCTGACCTTCGATGACAATCAGCTCTACTCGATGAGCGCACCGTACGCTATCAGCCTCGAAGGCACAACAGTGGCCGTAGAGACAGTAAGCGGCGCAGACTTCGAAGTAGTGAGCGAGGACGGCGAGATTTCACTCAACGGCGATCTGTCGTCGGTAGAATCTCTTGAGGTTTACG
The DNA here is from genome assembly GCA_947177575.1 of uncultured Porphyromonadaceae bacterium. Taxonomy (GTDB): domain Bacteria; phylum Bacteroidota; class Bacteroidia; order Bacteroidales; family Muribaculaceae; genus Lepagella. The sequence continues at coordinate 6,713 of CAMWVA010000154.1, forward strand.
ACCTTGCCGGCCACCGTGTTGCCATGAGCACCAAGGTTAACGGCACACGTCTGAGCGCTTCAGGCCTCGAACCGGGTGTACACATCATCGTGGTACGCACTACCGATACCTGTCTGTACCGCAAGGTGATGGTTAAATAACCCTTCCCTCCGCCTATAGACCCCTCCGCCTTCGGGCGATAAAAGTAGAATGTGTCGGAAATGCCAAGAGGCATTTCCGACACATTCTACTTTTATCCTATCTCCTCTATAATCTCCTCCCTCTCTTCTCTCTATCCTCTTCCCTCTATACCCTCTATAAAATGCTTAAGGCGCCTGTCCTCACGGATTGGCGCCTTGTGTGTTTTCCATAATACTTTCTAACTAACCTAACATCATGAAACGATTTTCTGTATTTATAACATCGGGAGTGAGAAAAAAGTTTTGGTAAAATTGAATTATTTGTTACAACGTGCCTTTGGCACGTTGTAAGGATGTACCTCTGGCACGTTGTCTATGCGTATAACCTTGGTATTACCGAACTCACGTGCCAAAGGCACTAACCTTTACCCACAAATATGCGTTTTAGTCCATATAAATTAGAACGCAT